>JANMPL010000297.1:0-2554 GCA_031369845.1 Chloroflexota bacterium | reverse complement strand
AGCCCATCGGGCTCCTCGACCACCTGCCACGCTGCGACCGGGACCGGTTCCAACGCCGAGTGGAAGACGTTGGGATGGATCGCCATCCCCTTCAGGTGGAGGACATCCTCTTCCCGCCCTTCGATGGCGTCGAGGAGCGCGTACGGTCGGCCGTCCGCGCAGGTCTCCATGGAGGCTCGGACGCGATCGGTGAGCTCGTAGCGGATGAGTGGCTGGGTCCGCGAGAAGAGCACTGTCACGAGGAGCTTGGCGCCGAATTCGCCCGACGCGACCGGCCGGTCCTCCTGATCGACGATCTCGGCGATGACGAGGTCTTCGTAGCGGTGGAGCCGGTGGTGCCGGCACTCGGATGCGACCCCCGCGGTCTCGGTCGCGGCATAGACGTTGAACGGCTCGACGCCGAACGCCGCGCGGATCCGGGCGCGCGTCTCGTCGGTCAGGACCTCGGATGCGCTCATGACCGCCCGGGGCGCGATGGCGAGCCGTCCGGCGACCTGCTCGTCGGCGAGGGCTCGGAGGATCGATGCGTACCCTGCGAGTGAATCAGGCCTGAAGCTGTTGAGCGCCTCGGTCGTCCGTTGTAGCGGGTCGGCCGCGTCCAGTCGGAGCGTCGGCACGATCGGGCTTGCGAGCGTCGCGCCGACGATCGACGACTGGTGGGTCGGGTTCCTCGACGATACGACCGCGACGCGCAGCCGATGGAGGAGCCCGGCGGGCACGCCAGCCCAGTCGTTGGCGCGGGCGTACGAGGCGAGGATGCTCGTCCACTCGGACCGGTCGGCGAGGAAGACGCCCCGTCGTCCAGTCGTCCCGCTGGTCGCGGCCACCCTGTAGCGACCCCGAAACAGGTCGGTCGACCCTGTCGAGGCGAGGTGTCTCTCGACCTCGCCGAGGCGGACGTCCCGGTCGGTCACGAGCTCGTCAAAGCGCTCCATGAGGGTCGCCTTCGTGAGGACAGGCAAGGATTCCAGGGGAGCGGCCTCGAGACCCCGGTGGAACTCGCGGTAGAACGGCGAGCGCGCGAGGGCAAAGGCACGCAGCTCGGCCAGAGCGTGCGACTGATGGACGAGCAGCTCCTCGCGCGGCCATCGGTCACGGGACGCGAGCACGGCCCGCGACCGCAGCAGCGCAATGACCGCGCGTACGTCCATCAGGCCACGCCTACTCGGTGACCGTGATCGCTGCCTTCATGCCGCCGGCGTAATGGGCAGTTTCGTTGCATCCGGCCATGAATGCGCCAGCCTTTGAGAAGGTGTACGCCAACTCCTTTGTCTCGCCCGGCTTGAGCACGATCCCCCCCGGCTCGTCCTGGGTCATCCCGCCCATCGACATCATCTCCTGCTCATGCTCCGCCTGTGCTGCCTCGTCGCCAAGGTAGAACTCGTGCTGGTTTGCGCCCGCATTCGTCACGACGAAAGTGACTGGCTGGCCGGCCTTGATGGTCATCGCGGCGGGCTCCATCCGTAGAGCGTCCGTGAGCTTCACTTCGATCCGTTGGGCGGCCGCGCTGGCGGACGCGCCCGTCGGCGACGATGAAGTCGCGACCGACTGAGAGGGCGTCGAAGCGCCACCGATGCAGGACGCAACTACGAGGATGGCCGCGGGGGTGAGGGCAAGGTGGCGCAGTTTCATGGTTCTCCTCATGAGTGATGGACTGTGGGCCTGTGATCCCCGGTGGTCAATAGCATGCCCACTCGCTTGCTGGCGATTCCTCCACGCGCGCTTCGCGGGACCGCGCCTGATCAGTCGCCAGGTAGGGCCCTGGATCGGCTTCGAAGCGGGCAAGGCAATCAGCGCATTTGAACCGGAACTCACGTTCGCCCGAACGGGCCGCGAAGCCGATGCCTACGGCAACGTCCTCCCCGCAGACGACACACGTGCCCGCCGCGTCTATACGCCCGCCCCGGACAATCACCTCGATCGACGCAACCATCACGCAGCCTCCTCGACGATCCGACCCCGGAGCATGCCCATCTGGCAGGTGAACTCATGCTCGCCGGGGTCGCCGGGCATGAACTCGACCGGGACGACCTGCCCGGTCGGCAGCGAGGCCGACTTGCCGAAGTCAGCCAGGAGGACCTGCTCCGAGCACGCCGCGGTCTCTTCGCGACGGAACAGGAGGCGGACCGGACGGCCGGCGGCGACCCGGATCGTGTCCGGCGTGTAGCCGCCCTCCACGAGGATCATCTGCTCCTGGTAGCCGGTGGAGACCGTCGAGGCCTGGACGTCTTCCCTTCGCTTGAACCAACTTGGCGTGGTCCGCTCACGGCCCGGTCAATGGCACGCGTGTGCGTTGCGCTGGTCATCGCCGTGTGTCTCGCTTCCGTGCGGATCGTCCGAGGCTCGGTCGTCGAGCCCGCTTGCCGAGCGTGACCGCCCCGCCTGAGAGCCAAGTGAGCGCTGGCTGAGATTCTCGTCGCGGGATGCGGCGGCTCCGTGGTCGCTGTGGCCGCCGTGCACGCCATGACCCCCGTGACCTCCCGCGTGCATCAGGATCATGCCGGCGAACAACCCGGCGTAGAGGACGGCCGAGAGGGACACGACGCCGGCGACG
>JANMPL010000264.1:0-12486 GCA_031369845.1 Chloroflexota bacterium | reverse complement strand
CGCTCTTGTAGTCGACCCGCTCGACGCGCTCGTAGCGATCCATGATCAGCCGGCCGGCCGTGACAACGATCGCGGTCGCGAATTCGAGATCGTCGCCGAACTCGCTGGACGGACGCGGGGTCGTCGGGATTGGCGGGACCGGGACAGTCACGGCGCAGCGCAGTCGACGGCGAGCGGCCGGACTTCCGAGCCGAAGTCCATCACGTTGTGGTCGAACTCGAGGGTCGATCCGGGAGCGATTCGCGAGGTCAGGACGAACGCGGATCGCCCGCTGCCCTGGGCGGCCGGGTCGATGATCCGGCAGGTCGTCGAACCGGCATTCGACCCCTCGTTCGTGACCCGCAACGAGACAGTCAGGCCGCCGTCAGCCGATCGGACGGCGAGGATCTCCGCCGGGAAGGGGCCGATGCCGGAGACGGCCAGGCGGGCGAAGATCGCGAGGCCGACGATCGCGAGCCCGACCGCGACGAAGATCGTGCCGTGGACCTGCGAGCTCGCCGAGTCCTTCAGCCCGAGCGGATTACAGCGCTCGCACAGGCCGACGTCGAGGGCGACCGGCGCGCCGCAGCGGGCGCAGGGGTGGGTTTTCTCGGCCGGGGCACCGTGCGCGAGCGGGCTGGAGGTCGGGGCGGTCATCGCGGGGCCATCGTGCCACGAACGTGGCCGCCGGGCAGTCCCGGCTTCCTGGGCCCGCCTACCACCGATCGGCTGCGCGGATGAGGGCGTTGACGTCGGCTGTCGTCCGAGCGGTGAGGAGGATGTCGTCGGCCCCAGCGTCGAACCAGCGCGCCAGCTCGTCCCGTGGCGCGACGAGGAGCGGGTGGGCGGCGAGCGGATCGGCGCCCTTCTTCCGGCGGCCGCCGAACCCGAGGACCACGCGCTGCTGAGAACGCTCCCGGCCGGAGGCATCGAGTGCCTCCCGGTAGCGCGGCTCGAGTTCGGCGAAGGTGTCGTCCTCCGCAGCCCAGCCGTCGCCGAGCTCCGCGGCGATTCGGATGCCGGCCGGCGTCCCGGCCCCGACGAGGATCGGCGGCGGAGGTTCGGGAATTGGGTAGGCGTGGGCCTGGTGGAGCGGGTAGAAGCGGCCGCCGAGCGAGACCGGCCCGCCGGACCAGAGCGCCCGTAGCACGCCGATCGCTTCACGGAGGTGGAGCGCCCGCTCCGGCGGTTCCGGAAACGGGATGCCGTACGCCTCGTGCTCGGCCGGATGCCCGCCGATCCCTATCCCGACAATGAGCCGCCCGTGGCTTGCCGCCTGTAGCGTCGCGGCCATCCGCGCGAGCACCGTCGGATGGCGGTTCATCACGTTCGCCACAAACGTCCCGACGGTGACGCGCTCGGTGACCATTGCCGCCGCGGTCAGCGTCGTCCAGGCCTCGAGGACCGGATCGGTCTTCACCCCCCGGCTGACGAAGTGGTCCCACGCCCAGACGCCCGCGTACCCGGCCGCGTCGAGCCGTCGGGCGCTGTCGAGCCACCAGCCGATGTCGACCCCGATCGACCCGAGGACGACCCCGATCGGCAGGCGCTCGCTCACTGGCTCGTCCCTTCCGGCCAGATACTCACGGGAGGACTCATGGGCCCACTCGCAGGCGCCGTTCCGCCTCGGCACGCGTCGGGTGATGCGTACGTGCGCATCAAACCGGGCGAAGGAGCGCCAAATGGGGCGATCGGCGGCTCCGCACCTGGCCTAAGAGTCCGTCCGTGGATATCTGGCCACTGGCACCCGGCCAAACTTGCACGCAGAGAACGTAGGCCGACATCCAATGGGTTTCGGCGCCCGTGATGCGCTGTTCGGACGGGCGACGACCACGCCACTCCCCTACAGCCCGGTCCGGAACAGGCGGATGTCCTCTGGAGACGTCACGTGACCGTCGCCGCGGGTGAACTCGAGCGCATCGAGGGCGCCGAGCGAGTCGAGATCGACCGGGAAGCGGGCGATCATCTCGAGGACGACCTTCTGGATCCGCTCGGCGTTCTGGGCGAAGACCTCGAGGACCGATCGGGCGTCGACGGCCTCCGTGCCCTCATGGACCCCGGCGTCGTAGTCCGTGATCAGGGCGATATTGACGACCGCCATCCCCAGCTCGCGACACAGCCACGCCTCGGGAAACTGGGTCATGTTGATGACCTCCCAGCCGGCGTCGCTGAACCACTTCGATTCGGCCTTCGTCGAGAAGCGCGGGCCCTCGATCACGACGACCGTGCCGCCGTCGTGGACCTCGATCCCATGCTCCCGGCAAACGTCGACCGCGATCCGTCGCAGCGCCGGGTCATAGGTCTCGGCCGATGACAGGTGGGTCACGATCGGGCCGTCGTAGAACGTCTGGGCGCGGCCGCTGGTCCGGTCGACGAACTGGTCGCACACGACGAAGTCGCCCGGCTTCACGGCCAGCTGCAGCGACCCGGCGGCGCACGGGGAGATGACCGCCTTGACGCCGAGCGAGCGCATCGCCCAGACGTTGGCCCGGTAGTTGATCTTGTGGGGCGGGATCGTGTGGCGCCGGCCGTGCCGTGGCAGGAACGCGACGCGCCGGTGGCCGACCATCGCCAGGAAGAAGGAGTCAGACGGTGGCCCGTATGGCGTGTCAACCTTGATCTCGCGGACATCGTCGAGGAGCGAATAGAACCCGCTGCCGCCGAACACGCCGATTTCCGCCAGATCCACCACGCTCGAGCCTCCTGTTCCGATTGCCGCCGACCGGAGCGATTCTAGCCGGGACCGATACGATGACGATCCACGCAGAGAGGGTACGTCCCATGACCGAACCCGCTGAACCGAGCCCTGATCCGAGCCCTGATCCGAAGCCGCCGGACCGCGGCGACTGGCGTCCGCCGAAGCAGCGCCAGTCGAACACCCCTTCGATCGTCGTCGGGGCCATCTTCGTGATCATCGGTGTGTGGTACCTGCTCGACCAGACACTCGGTTTGGAGATGCCGCGGATCAACTGGCGGGACATCTGGCCGATCTTGCTCATCGCGATCGGCGGGATCATGCTTTACCGAGCGGCCGGCCGACGGACCTGATGCAGACCGACACCGACGCCGACCGGAGCCTTGCGGAGACCATCCAGCTGGCCGATTGGCGGCGCCAAATCGCCGACCTCTACGCGGAGGTCCGGGTCCTCTCCGCAACCGACGTCCCCGCGGC
The DNA here is from genome assembly GCA_031369845.1 of Chloroflexota bacterium. GTDB lineage: Bacteria > Chloroflexota > Limnocylindria > Limnocylindrales > CSP1-4 > CF-46. Next base: position 9,335 of record JANMPL010000264.1, on the reverse strand, counting down.
GCTCGACCTCTGGCGGACGACGCGGGAGCGACTCTTCCGCGAGCATCCGCAGTCGCCGGTGCCGCCCGACAAGCGTCCCGAGTTCCGGGCGCGACACTTTCCGGCCGATCCCTCCCTCCGCTTCGAGGTGGTCGTTGCTCCGGATGATGCCCCGCCAGCGGCCACGGGTGGTCTCGCTGGTGGCCTCGCGGGGCTGGCGATGGACCTCCCCGTCAGCGCCGGCGGAACCATGTCCTTCAGCCGAATCGGTCATGTCGAGGTCCCGTTTCCGGCGGGCACACGGCGCCTCGGTGTCTACTGGATGGCGGGCTACGCCGGAGGCATCTTCCTGCCGTTCCGGGACGAGACGAGCGGCAACGAGACGTACGCCGCCGGCCGCTATCTCCTCGACTCGGCCAAATCCGCGGACCTTGGCGGCGACGCGGAGCGAGAGACCCTGATCCTCGACTTCAACTTCGCCTTCCAGCCGTCGTGCGCGTTCGACCCGAAATGGGCGTGCCCGCTCGCCCCGCCCGAGAACCGCCTCGACATCGCGATCCGGGCCGGTGAGCGTCTCGCGTGAACGACCGGGCCGCGGCGGCGCCTCCGGCTGTGGCTGTCCGCCCCGCGACCCCGGCCGACGCCGCGCAGATCGCCCGCGTTCACATCGAGTCCTGGCAGACGGCCTACCGCGGCCTCGTGCCGCAGTCGATCCTCGATGGGCTGTCGGTCGAGCGCCGGGCCGAATTCTGGTCGCCGCGGTTGCTCGAGCCGGGCGAGACCAGGACCTGGCTCGGGGAACAAGACCGCGAGATCGTCGGGTTCGTCGCGACCGGCCGCGCGTCGGATCCGGAGCTCCCGCCGGACACCGCCGAGGTTGAGTCGATCTACCTGCTGGCCCGGTCCCGCGGGCAGGGCTTGGGACGGCTGCTCTTGCGAACGGCAACGCGCGACCTCGTCGAGCGCGGTTTCGCGACGGCGATCCTCTGGGTGTTCACGGCCAACGACAGCGCGAGGCGCTTCTACGAGGCCGCGGGCTGGCAGCCGGACGGGACAGCGCAGATGCTCGACTTCGACGGCACGGCGATCGAGGAGATCCGATACCGCATCGACCTGGCGAGGCGTCCGTCGGGCACGAGCCAAGCCCACGAGTGACCATGGTCCCATCGGTCAAAGGGACCCTTGGCGCCTCGGATCGTGAACGGTGACGGCGCACAATCGTGGTGCGGGCTCCCAGACCCGTGCTCCGACGCAACCCGCCGCGGACAAGCTTGGATCCCATGCGTTTCTTCTCAGCCCCCAAGGCGCCCGGAGACCAGCGGCTGCTGTGGTCGCGTGACATCCGATTCGCGCACCGGTTCGCCCAGGCGATCGAAGGTGGCCAGGTCCTGGAGCTCGAGTCGGGGACCGTCGTGATCGGGCCGGCCGCAGAGCTCACGGACGCCCTTGCCGCCGAGATCGCGGCGACGGTCCGTTCGCCCGCCTACGGCCTCGTCAGCCTCGATGGCTCGCTGCCTGAAGGCGAGCGCCACATCACCGCGCTTTCGGAGGCCGTCCTCCTGTCGGGCCTGGCCGATCGGATCGGGATGGCGCAGTCGACACAGGTGATCCAGACGAAGACGCTCGACTATTTCTTCAACCTGCGGAACGTGCACCAGATCGCCTTCCAGCCGATCGTCGAGCTGTCAACCGGGGCGCTCTACGAGTACGAATGTCTCTTCCGGCCCAACATGCCGATGGTCCCGCAGTCGATCACCGCCATCGTTCACGCCGCGATCGACACCGATCGCTCGATCGAGCTCGACGCGTTCATCGTTGGGTTGATCCTCTCGCGAGTCGGCGAGCTCGAGCGGACGCGACGCGAGACCGGGCTCCCGTCACTCCGACTGGCGATCAACTTCACGCCGGCGAGCCTGCTCGACAGCCATTTCGAGGCGAAGGCCCTGGCCGCCATGGTCACCGCCGCCGGCCTTTCGCCCCGCAACATCACCCTCGAATGCACCGAGCAGCAGGCCGTGTCGGACGTCATGCCGCTCATGAAGCAGGTCAAGGCCCTTCGCCGGCTCGGGTTCGGGTTCGCGATCGACGACGCCGGGGCAGGCTACGCCAGCTTCACACTCATCGCCGCCCTCCATCCCTCGATCATCAAGATCGACCGCGAGATCGCCCACGGAATCGCCCGCGACGACGCGAAGCAGGCCCTCGTCGAGGCGTTCGTCTCGTTTGGCCGCAGGATCGGCGCGCGGCTTCTGGCCGAGGGAATCGAGAAGCGCAGCGACCTCGCGATGCTGACGAGCCTTGGGGTCGACCTCGGCCAGGGCTATCTCATCGGCAAGCCGGCCTACCTGCCCGCGCCGCCGCGCCGGATCGAGACGCTGCGCCTCGACGCGGCCCGCCGATCGGTGTCGCGCAAGGTCTCCCAGAAGGTCGCTGCCGCGGTTCCGAAGCCGCGTCCCAGGACTGCCCACGCCAAGTAACGGCCGCCGGGGCCCGGACGGGCTGGGATTCTCGCCGGGCGAGCACGTGCGACGAGCGATGCAGTTTGGCGGCCCGGAAATGCACGGTTTGCTCGTCGGGCGAGCACCATCGACCAAAGTCGCGGGAATCCGGGATTGTGAGGCCAGATTCAGCCTCCAACTGGTCGCATGTGCTCGTGGGGCGTGAATCGGCGCGGCGGGCGGTGACGGCGGCGCGGCCCGTCAATTCACGATCGAGACGATCACGAGTGCCACGATCACCGACGGGACGATCAACAGCCAGAGCTTGAGGTAGCGGTCCCAGGCTCCCCTAGATGGGTTGATCTCGATCGGATCGAGCTCCGATTCCTGCGGCGAGCGGCCGGTCTCCTGGAACGCCCAATTCGCGTATTCGCGATGTTCCGCCCTGGCGGGAAGCGGCAGGCGGCGGGACTTCAGCGCATCCGATACGTGCCGGCGACCAAGCTTCCGACTCGCCCCGCAATTGCCACAGATCAGCTGGTGGCTGAACCAGATCGGCACGATCGGGATGAAGAAGACCTCGATCCAGCTGATGAGCCGCACGATCGCGTGCGGCCCCACCCTCGAACAGGTAGCGCAGAGATCGTTCTTCGTGGCGAGGATGATCGGCCGGCGGAGCCAGCCGTAGATGACCATGAGGCGGAGCGTACCAACTCAGGGTGGCGGTTCGGGAGGCCGTGGCGCGGGGGTGGGCCGCACCGCCACCGGGGCCGCTCGCGTAGAATCCGCGGCAATGACCCTCCCCGCGATTACCTCCCTACCCGATCATGTGCGCCGATTCCTCGCGGAGCCGCGCTACGCCGTTGTCGCTACGATCGACGCGGACGGTGCTCCGCGCCAGGCAGTGATCTGGTTCCTGCTCGACGGCGACACGATCGTCATCAACAGCCTCGACGGCCGCCGCTGGCCGACGAACCTCCGCCGAGATCCGCGCATCTCGATCGCCGTCACGGACCCGCGAGAGGAGTCCTGGGTCGGACTGACCGGGAGCGTCGCGGTGATCGACGACCAGGAACAGGCCCAGGCCGACATCGCGGCGATGGCCCGCCGCTACAACCGCGACCCGGCTGCTGCCGAGGAGTCGATCGCCACGTTCCGCACACAGCGCCGGGTGAGCTTCCGCCTCGGCCCGACAGGAATCCACGACCACATCGAGGAAGACTGATGCCGTGAGAGGAGCACGATGAGGTTCGGGGCCCAGCTCTGGTCGCAGCACACCGGTTGGCCGGCGTTCCGCGACGCGGCCCTCGCCGCCGAGGCGAACGGCTGGGACTCGGTCTGGACGTGGGATCACCTCCTCGCGATCTTCGGGCCGTGGGAGCAGCCGATCCTCGAGGGCTGGTCGACGCTGACCGCGGTTGGCGCGGTGACGAACCGCATCCGGCTCGGGCTGATGGTCGGCGCCAATACGTTCCGCAACCCTGGCCTCACGACCAAGCTCGCGACGACGCTCGACAACGTGAGCGGCGGGCGAGCGGTGCTCGGGATCGGCGGCGCCTGGTTCGAGCGGGAGCACGAGGCGTTCGGGATCGCCGAGTTCGGATCCGGCGTCGGCGAGCGGCTCGATCGGCTCGACGAAGCGGTCATGCTGATGCGCCGCCTCCTCGACGGCGAGCGCTTCTCCCACGAGGGCCGCTTCTACCGCATGACCGACGCGCTCTGCGAGCCGCGCCCGATCCAGGCCAAGCTGCCGATCCTCATCGGCGGGTCCGGCCCTCGCAAGACACTCCGGACAGCGGCCCTCCGCGCCGATGCCTGGAACACGTCCGGGACGGTCGACGAGGTGACCGAGAAGCTGGCGATCCTCGACGGCCACTGCGCCGACGTCGGGCGGAACCGCGCGGAGATCGAACTGACGATCAGCTTCCCGATCGTCATCCGCGACGACCCAGCCGATGCCCAGACGGCATACGAAGGGCTGCTCGCCTACAACGGGGCCAAGGATATGGGCCAGGTGCCGATCATTCTCGGCTCGCCGACAACGGTGGCCGACACGCTGCGGCCGTACCGGGACCTGGGCTTCAGCACGGTGATCGTCCGGCTCCCCGCGCCGTACGACCGCGAGACGATCGAACGGATCGGCGAGGTCGACGCCCTTCTCGCGGATGCCTGAAGCGAGCGCTGGCTCGCCAGTCATTGCGCTCGCCGGCGGCGTGGGTGGCGCCAAACTGGCGCACGGGCTCCAGGCACAGATCGGCGAGCGGTTGACCGTCGTCGTCAACACCGGCGATGACCTCGAGCGGCACGGCCTGCTCGTCATGCCCGATCACGACACCGTCATGTACACGCTCGCCGGGATCGCGAACCGGGAGTTCGGCTGGGGCATCGAGGGCGAGACATTCGCCGCCGCCGCGATGCTCGAGCGCTACGGCGAACCGACGTGGTTCCGGCTCGGCGACCGCGATCTCGCGACGCACATCACACGGAACGCGAGGCTGCGAACGGGCGAGGGCCTGGCGGCGGTCTGCCTCAGCCTTCAGCGCGCGCTCGGCGTCCGGGCGGCGATCCTGCCGATGAGCGACGACCCCGTCCGGACGGACGTCCGCACCGACGACGGCTGGCTCGAGTTCCAGGACTACTTCGTCGGCCGGCACCAGGAGCCGGAGGTGCGCGAGGTGCGGTTTCGTGGCGCAGAATCGGCCGCCGCCGCGCCGGGCGTTATCGAGGCGCTCGAAGCGGCCGCCGCCGTGGTGATCGCGCCATCCAACCCGATCGTCTCAATTGGGCCGATCCTCGCTATCAAAGAGATCCGGGCGGCCCTCGATCGTGCCCGCGAGCGCGGCATCCGGATCGTCGCGGTGTCGGGGATTGTCGGCGGCAAGGCGCTCAAGGGCCCGGCCGACAGGATGCTCGCGTCGCTCGGTCATGAGTCGAGTGCCCTCGGCGTGGCCAGGATCTACGCCACCCTTGCCACCGACTTCGTCCTCGACACGGTCGACACAGACCTGGCGCCGTCGATCGAGGCCCTCGGCCTCCGGGCTCACATCACCGACACGATCATGACCGACGACGCGGCCCGTGCCCGCCTCGCCGCTGAGTGCCTGACCTGGGCCGCGGAGCGCTGACGACCGCCGCGAAATCACTCGCCTGTCTGGCTGATGCCGTCGGTTGCATATCCCGTGGCATTGACCCGAGGGTAGCCACGGAGCACCGATCTATGTCGACCGGCTTGACGCTGGCGAGGATCCGAGGATCCTGGCGATCCGTCTCGGGTAGCGACGGTCCTGCTCATTGCGGCGGCGATCCACATCGAGCGGACCGAGGAGCTCTACCTCGCGATCGTTCTCGTTGCCGTCCTCGGGTACGCGACCATCGTCCGTCTGCCGCCGCGCGCCCCGCCGCCGCAGGCGGCCTAGGCCGCAACCTCGATCTTCGGCCTGCGCTTGCTGAACTTCCCGCCCCTCTGATGCAACCGACGGCATCGCGGGAGAACACGAGTGAATGCTCGTGGAAGCAGTGACTGAGCGTGAGCAGAGCGTTGACTACGCCAGCGCGCATGTCTCACATTGCCGCCATGCACCTCGCCGAGACAGCGATGACTCGCGGCCAGCAGCAGTCCCGGACGAGGGACGGCTCGGCCTGACGAGGCGCGCCCGGGTGGGCGCCGAAACGAACGGAACGAACGCCCTCGGAAAGCCCCGAGGGTGTTTTTCTTATGCCCAGGAGATCGACATGGACCCGCTGCTCTTTGCCCGAGGTCTCGCTCTCGGCTTCACGATCGCCGCCGCTGTCGGCCCGATCAGCCTGCTGACGATCCGCCGGACGCTCGCCCACGGTCGGGTCTACGGCCTGGCGTCCGGGCTCGGCGTCGCGACGGCCGATGCAACCTACGGCGGGATTGCCGCGTTCGGGCTCACAGCCGTCACGTCGATCCTCGTGGGCGGGCGTCTCGTCCTCGGGCTCATCGGTGGCGTGTTCCTGCTCGTCCTCGCGTGGCGGACGCTGACAAGCCGGCCCGACGAGGTCGCGGTAGCCGACGATCGGCCCGGTCCCGTCGGCGCCTTCATCTCGATCTTCGGCCTGACGATGACGAATCCAATGACGATCCTGTCGTTCGCGGCGATCTTCGCGGGACTCGGTGTCGTCGGGCGAGGCGGCGCCGACGCCGCGTTGCTTACGCTCGGCGTGTTCTGCGGGTCGGCGAGCTGGTGGCTAATCCTGACTTGGGTCGTGTCGGCCCTCCGGACGCGGGTCACGGTCGACGGGCTGACGTGGGTGAACCGCGTGTCGGGCGTCGTGCTCCTCGGCTTCGCGATCGTCTCGATCGCTGGCGCGCTCGTCCCCTGAACCCGCGGCGGGTAGCATTCCGGCGATGGACCCAGCTTCGACGCCCGATCGCAAAGCGCCGCGCGTCGTCGCGATCGTCCCGGTCGGTGCGTTCGAGGGCGCGAAGTCACGGCTCGGTGAGACCCTCGATGCCGAGGAGCGGCGGGACCTCGTCGGCCGGATGCTCGTGCGGACCGTTCGCGCGGCGCTCGCGACGGCTGGTATCGCGGAAACGCTCGTGGTCAGCCCCGATCGCGAGGCCCTCGCGGCAGCTGCGCGGCTGGGCGCGCGGACCATGCTCCAGCGCAGCCAGGGGCTGAATCGCGGTTTGCGCGAAGCCCGCGACGATGCGCTTGCCGGCGGCGCGGACGCGATCGTCGTCGTCCCGATCGACATCCCGCTCATCTCCCCGACTGCCCTCGCCGAGCTCATCGCCCCGCGGGCGGTGATCGACGAGCGGCCGCTCGTCGTCCTTGCGCCGGACCGCCACGGCCGCGGCACGAACGGGCTGGTCCTCGCCCCACCGGATGCGATCGAGTTCGGTTTCGGCGGCGACAGCCGGGCGGCCCATGCCGCCTGCGCCGACGAGTCGGGCGCCCGCTACGTCGAGCTCGATGGTCCGCTGTCGGTCGACATCGACACGCCGGACGACCTCCTCCTCGTCGAGTCTCTCGCAACGGGGGCGGCCGATGCCCGCTGACGCGGGACGGGTCGTCGTCGTCGCCCTCGACGGCATCCCCGAGGTCGCGCCGGGTGACGACTTGGCCGTGATGCTCGGCGACGCGTTGGAGCGACAGGCTGACCTGCTGCCCCTTCACACCGACGACGTCCTCGTCGTCACCCAGAAGATCGTCTCGAAGGCCGAGGGCGCAGTCGTCGACCTGACGACCGTCGACCCGCGGCCAGAAGCGGTCGAGTTCGCGGCGACATGGGACCGCGATCCCCGCCAGATCGAGGTCGTCCTCCGGGAGGCCCGGCGCGTCGTCCGGATGACGAACGGCGTGCTCATTACCGAGACCTCCCACGGATTCGTCTGTGCAAATGGCGGCGTCGACGCGTCGAACGTCGGTCCGGGCAGCGGCCAGATCGTCACGCTGCTGCCGCGCGACCCGGATGCATCGGCGACGGGGATCCGCCGCGCGATCGATGCGCGGTTCGGCGTCGACCTCCCGGTCATCATCAGCGATTCGTTCGGCCGGCCCTGGCGTTGGGGAATCGTCGACGTCGCGATCGGCGTTTCCGGGATGCTGCCCCTCGAGGATCTCCGAGGCGTCGCCGATCACGACGGCCGGGTGATGCGCTCGACCGTCCGCGCCGTCGCCGACGAGATCGCGAGCGCCGCCGAGCTCGCGTTCGGCAAGACGACCGCCCGCCCGGCCGCCCTCGTCCGCGGCGCCAACCCGACCCGCGGCGAAGCAACGATCCGCGAAGCGCTCATCCCCGCGGAGAACGACCTCTTCCGCTGAGCCTTTCGGCCGGGTGACCTGGTTCGGCTACGTCAGCGCATGCCCCGTCGGTGCCCGTACCGACGCCGTACCGCGATGAACGACGCGGCGATCGTGAACAGCAGCCCCGCGACGACGGCACTCGCGCCGCTCGCCTGAGCGGTGTCGCCGACCGCGACATCCGTCGGCGGAAGCGTCGCTCCTCCACCACCTGGCGTGGGCGTCGGTCCTCCTTGGATGATGTTGTTGAAGATGCTCGCGGAGCAGATGACCAGGGCTCCGCCGCCGTTAGCTGAGCCGTTGCACTGGTTGATCCTGACCGGGGCGACCGGGGACCTCGAGCCTCGTGCGGTGCATCTCAATCCGACCAGGGTCCCGCCATTGGCAGAGCCGTTGCACTGGGTGATCGTGGCGTTGGTCGTGCTGGCCGGGAACGGGTTGCATTCGGTGGTGATCCCGCCGCCCGAACCGTTGCACTGGTTCTTCGTATTGGCCGTCGCGTTCGAGTTCAGGCCGACGTAGTTGTTGTTGACCAGCACACTGCAGCGGAGCGTGCCGCCGCCGCCATTGATCGCATCGTTGCACTGGGTGACCTGGGTGACCGGCGAGGTCAGGTTGGCCGTCGTCGTTGTGCATGCCGCCGTTGGATCGCCTGCGGCGCCGTGGCACTCGCGGACGGTGACCGTGGCTGATCCACCGCTCGGCGTGATCGTATTGACGACGTCGACCCGGCAGATCATTCCGAGACCGGGCGTGTTGTCCAAGCCGTTGCCGCACGTCGTGGTCGGGGCGATGACGGCCGCGGACGCTGGTGATGGCGTGATCAGGCCGTTGCCCGTCAGGAGTGCGAAGGCAAAGATGCTGGCAACAAGAAATGTGAGCGTGCGACGCATCGTGACACCAATAGCGCCGAGCGTCGTGGCCAAGCAAAGTCAGCAGCGGGGCCCGCGCAGCGACTATGTGCGCCCTGTGGACTCGCGTCAAGCGGGTTTTCCCACCCATGCGTGTGCCAAGACGTTACAAACCGCACTCGGCCCCCGCGCCGTATCGTTTGGCGATGGCACTCCACGACTACCTTGCCGGAGAGGTCGGCGAGGACTGGGCCGACGGGATCATCAGCCGACGCGAGGCGTTGCGCCGGCTCGCG
>JANMPL010000249.1:0-3005 GCA_031369845.1 Chloroflexota bacterium | reverse complement strand
GGGATCGGCTTCCCCTTCGACATCCGCGAGGAGCATTTTGAGGGCCAGGCGCTCGTCCCCACGGGCGAACTCCACCTCGTGGCGAACCGTCCGCGTCCGGGCGCGGATCCGACCGAGATCGCCGACTCGGGCTCGCAGTTCGTGGGCCTCGAGGGCTATCCGCTCGGCCTCGGCGAAGTCCCCGATGTCCAGAAGCGTGTGTCCAAGCCAGTGGCCCGCTTCGATCGCGACGGCAGGGAGGACCCTGTGCTGCCCCTCGTCCCACGCCTGCCGGAACCGAACGGCTGCCTCCACGATCCTGCCCTGCCAGCGGAGCGCGACGCCCGCGAAGATCACGGACATGCCATGACTGGACTCGTCGAAGCCTCGGGCGATCGACGTGAGCTCCTCGGCCAGCGCAAAGACTTCAGGTGCGTCGGCGCGCTGGATGGCGGCCTCGAGGTTCAGCAGCAGCGCCTCGAGATAGGAGCGTCTGGCATCGTCGTCCATCGCGGATGGAGCTCCTGCCTGCCGGTCCAGAGCTCGGACGGATCCAAGGGCTTGGCGGGCGAGCGCGGAGCCGGCCTCGGTCCGATGCTCCAGCCACATCACGGCGTGGGCGTCGAGGACGTCGATGGTCACCCGGAGGGCTGGCGGCACGTCGCTCGCTCGCCGGCACCGATCGATCCAGAAGCGAAGCTCCACCAGCCGCTTGAGCTGGTAGGCAGAGCGCGCTGCGCCGACAGCCGCGCGAAGCCGACGATCATCGGTCGGTGCGACGTCGGCCACCAGCGTCCAGCGCTCGAGGGCGAGCTCGTGCTCGCCGACTTCCGCAGCCAGTGCCGCGACGGCTTCCTGGAGCTCCAGCGCCTGGAACTCCCGTGGATCCGCCTCGGAGGCGATCGCCGCGAGCTGCCGAATGCCATCGCCTCCCAGCCAGCGCCGCCGCGGAGCGGTCGCCAGACGGAGCGCGAGGTCGAGCGCGGGCGCCCCGGCAGCCTGGCGATGCTCTAGGGCGGTTCGAAGGCTCCGGAGATCGTCCGGCGCGTCGCCCTCTAGCAGCTCGGCCACTCGAGCGTGGAGCCGCCGGCTGGCGTCGTCGGGAAGGTCGCGGGTCGCCGCCGCGCGGATCAGGTCGTGAGCGATGCGAGCCGTTCCGGCGGACGACAGGACGACGCCGCGATCCACGAGCTCGGAAAGCGCGCCCGCGATCCGCTCGGGCGGCCATCCGTCGACGCGGGCAAGCTCCCCGAGGCTCGCCGGCCGACCGACGATCGCGAGAACACCCAGCAGGTGGCCCGCGTCGGTGCCCATTCCGTGCAGTTGCAGCCGGACGACGGCCGTCGCCTCGGCCGTCGGGTCTCGCCCGGCCGCGATGGCCTGCATCCAAAACGGGGAGCCCGACGCCTGGGTCCAGACCTCGGCCGCCTCGCTCGAGTCGAGGGCAGGATCGAGCCCCTGTGCGAGCCGCACGCCATCGTCGCGGTCGAGCGGCCCGAGCTCGAGAACCCGGAACCGGTCTGTGCCCAGCGATCGCCGCAGAGCCTCGCCGAACGTTGCGGCGACGGGCGAGGGCCGGGAAGCCGCCACCGTCAACAAGGATTGGCCGGCACCGGTTGCCGCTCGCACGAGGTAGTGGCACAAGGCGAGCGAAAGCTCGTCGACCCACTGGAGATCATCGATCGTTAGGACCACCGGCCCGAGTCTGCGCAAGGCTCCGTGGACGGCTTCGAACAGGCGCATCGGCTCGAGGATGGCGGGACGGTCGCCCGCGAGAACGGCGATCGGATCGCCCTTCAGGTCGACGGTGTCAGCCAGGCGACGGAGCATCTCGCGTGTCGCCGCGAGCGGCACATTTCGCTCGGGTTCGTAGCCCAGGACAGGAAGGTAATGCCCAAAACCCGCCGGTTTGCCTGCCTCGGCGAGCAGGCGGGTCTTGCCCTGTCCTGGTTCGCCCACCACCAGGGTGGCGGCCGGCTGGCGGTCGTGCAGAACCGAGCCGGCGATTTCTTCAATCGCGCTTAGCTCGACGTTGCGACCCACAAAGGGCTCAGCCATGCCTTCCCAGCCTACTCGTTCGCAAGGGTCGGGGAGGCGGACGTCATCGTCCGCGACGAGTCCGGAAATCGAGTCGCAATAGGCAGACCGATGTTGCTACCTGTGCCCTACCGGTGGTAGCATCGCAGTATGAAGGTCAGTGTGAGCCTACCGGGCGACGACGTCCAATTCCTCGACGAATACGCCAAGGAGCAGGGGCTCGAATCTCGATCGGCGGCGCTCCATCGGGCTGTTCGGCTACTGCGCACGGCTGAATTAGGCGGGACATACGAAGCTGCGTGGGAGGAATGGGGGACTGAGGACGAAGGCACCCTGTGGGAATCGACAACCGGCGACGGACTTAAGTTGTGATGCGGCGCGGCGACATCCATTCTGTTGATCTCGATCCAGCCCGAGGGTCAGAGGCAAACAAGCGCCGGCCCGCGGTCATCGTCAGCAACGACGCGGCCAACGCGACAGCGGGGCGGCTGGGTCGCGGCGTCATCACGGTGATTCCCGTGACATCGAACGTCGAGCGCGTCTATCCGTTCCAGGTCCTGCTTCCGGCCGCCGAGACGGGGCTCGGCCTCCACTCCAAGGCGCAGGCTGAACAGATCCGCTCGATCGCCGTGGAGCGGGTTGGTGACCGGCTGGGCGTCGTCCCTCACGCGATCATGCTCGACATCGACGAGGCCCTACGCCTGCATCTGGGCCTGTAACCCGACCGATTTGTGAGACGGTTCGGGCACTCAGGGTCGGTCTGGACGCGAGTGGCCCGATGCGACGGCTCGCCCGACCAGGCCGAGCAGCCGACCGAGCGCGCCCAGGCCTCCGCCGCGCCGATCAGGTCAGCCACACGCCGGGCGGAATCGGCAGCCCCGACTTGGTAAGGCGCCCGCTCCTGACCGGCGTCTACTGGGCCGAGAACTCGAAGCTGTCGATCACCGGCGTTGCACGTTGAAGGAGCTGGTCATAGGTCGGACCGTCGC
>JANMPL010000219.1:0-2979 GCA_031369845.1 Chloroflexota bacterium | reverse complement strand
GCGGCGGCGCGACACGGCGGCGTGGATGTCGGTCGCGTCCTCGCGGTGCTGGATGCGCTCGACATGATCGAGCTGAACGAGGACGTCGCGACCCGGGCGGGATCGATCGCCCCTGCCGACTTGCGCGCCCTCGACGCGATTCACCTCGCCTCTGCGATTGGCATTCGGCGCGAGCTCACGAGCTTCATCGCTTACGACGAGCGACTCGCCGCTGCAGCACGTGTTCACGTGCTCCCCGTTGAGTCGCCCGTGTGAGCTCGCCCAACGATGGCGAAGTCAGTTCGTCGTCGTGGTGACCGTGAAGTCGTCGAAGTCGGCGATGACTCCCTGTCCGAACAGTCGTTCAGACAACGGGATCGAGACGCTCGCGGCGCAGGCGCTCGGCTATTCGGGGCCGGGCACCCGAAGGGTTTAGCGAACGAGCTGAGTCGCAATCAACCGCCTGGTGGCCGGTAGCTGGGCGAGAGTTTGGTCGCGGCGTCGACCTCCTCTGGCGTGAGCAGGACGACCGTCCGGGTGCCGATCGCGCCCGAGGCGGCGCCCGTCAGCGCACCCGCAGCGGCCGCGGCATTACCGGGCAGGTCTGCGATCAGGTAGAAGTCGTCGGCCCCGAACGCAAAGTAGTACGCCTCCACCGTGCCGCCCAGGGAAGCGACCAACTTCTCGGTCGCCTCACGTCGTCCGCTGCCACCCTCCTTGAGGACGCCACGGGCACCCTCTGCAGTATAGCTGCCCGTGAACAAGTATTTGGGCATGGCCGCCTCCGTCCGCGGGGCATCCGACGGGACGCACGTGGGCCGCGGATTGGCTGAGCCTATCCCGGCACTTGCCCGTGTCAAGGCCCAGACGAGATCGTCCCCGTACCACCCTTAGTACAATCGGGCCGTGCGCCGGAACCTGGATGTGCGCGAGCTCGGTGATCTACTGGATCGCCCGCTCAACGCCGTTCTGGGCTTACATCGCCAAGACGGATCGATCCTCCTGACGCCCGTCTGGCATCTGTTCAAGCAAGGCTCGTTCTATTTCCAGGTCCCGGGTGGTGATCGGAAGATCGCGATGCTCGAACGCGATCCGCGTTGCAGCATCCTCGTCGGCGAGAACGAGCATCCATATCGGGCGATCGAGGCCCGCGGACAGGCTCGAATGTCTACCGACGACTACCCGGAGCTGGGGCCCGAGATCGTACGCCGCTACGTGGAGGCCTACGATCCCGGCGCGAACGGTCGGGCGCATCGAGCCGACCGCCATCCGAGTGTGGGACTACGCGGATGCTGCCTACGTTTGACCCGGGGCGTGAGATCGCAAATTAGCGCAAGGGCATGAGCCTCGGGACGGACGCCCGCCGCTCCGCGGGTGACGCGGCCGCGCGGGCTGCCGGGTCCGGTCCGATCGACGGAATGAACGTCGGTGGGACCCGGATCTGCGTTGCCTGCTCAAACGCGTAGGCGAGGCCGATCAGTGTCGGCTCGTCCCAGCGGCCGGCGATGAACGACACGCCGATCGGCAACGGCCCGACGTAGCCCGCCGGCACGGTGATGCTCGCCCAGCCGGCGATCGCCGACGGGCTCGAGGCCCCGACGAACTTCGAGAAGTCGCCCCCGAGGTCGCCGTTCACCGGGTCGGTCACCCAGGCCGCTCCGTTCGTCGGCCCGATGATCGCGTCGAGGTCGTTCGCGGCCAGCGTGTCGGTGATCGCCGCCTGTGCGGTCGAGGTCGCGAACTCGCGCGCCGCGATGCAGGCGGGATCGGTGCGCCCGCCGGTCTCCTGGGCGAGGTCGAAGATCAGCGAGTTCCAATGGGAGTCGCCACCGCCCTCCAGCTCCGGATGAGCGTTGTTGAAGTCGATCAGGTCCTGGAGCGTCTTGGGATAGCTCGCGGCCGTGTAAGTCCCGAGGTAACCGGCGATGTCGTCCTTGAATTCGCACAGGAGCGCGGTGAACTCGGGTCCGTAGGCGGGTTCGATCGGGATCCTGGTGTTGTCGATGACCGTCGCCCCGGCGGCCTCTAGCGCGTCGACCGTCGCGTTCATGATCGCGTCGATCTCAGGGCTGACATCGGGGCTGTATGTGCCTTCGCGCCAGACGCCGATCCGAGCGCCCTGGAGCGCATCGGCGTCGAGGAACTGGGTGTAATCGGTGAAGGCGTGGCCGGCCTGGTCGGCGGTCGCGGGATCGTTCGGGTCGATGCCGGTCATCGCGCCAAGGACCACCGCCGCGTCGGTCACGTTGCGCGTCATCGGTCCGGACGTGTCCTGGTCGGCCGTGATCGGAATGATCCCGGCGCGGCTGAGCAGCCCAACGGTCGGCTTGATGCCGACGATGCCGTTCGCGCCCGACGGGCAGACGATCGAGCCGTCCGTCTCCGTGCCGACGGTGACGGTCGCGAGGTCGGCCGAGGCGATGACGCCCGAGCCGGAGCTCGAACCGCACGCGTTGCGATCGAGGACGTAGGCCATGTTCGTCTGGCCGCCGATCCCGCTCCAGCCGCTCGACGACGGCCCGGAGCGGAAGTTCGCCCACTCCGACAGGTTGGCCTTGCCGCTGATCAGCGCGCCGGCGGCGCGCAGCCGCTGGACGACGAACGCGTCGGACGGCGTGCTGCCGGCGAGCGCCCACGAGCCCGCGGTCGTCGGCATGCCGGTCGTGTTGAGGTTGTCCTTGACGATCATCGGGATCCCGAGAAGCGGGAGGTCGACGCCCTGGCGCCGCGCCCGGTCTGCCCGGCGCGCGTCCCGGAGTGCCGTCGGGCTGACGGTGATCACCGCGTTGAGCTTCGGGTTCAGCTTCCTGATCCGCTGGAGGTAGAACTGGGTGAGCTGGACCGATGTCAGCTTGTGGTTGTCCATCAGCGCCTGAAGCTCCGGGATCGTCGCCGCGTCGACGTCGATGCCGCGGACGGTCGTGCTCGTCGCACTCCTCGCGAGGCCGATCGCGGCGGTCAGGCCCGACACCCCGAGCAAAAGCGCCATGAGGGTTGCCA
>JANMPL010000204.1:0-4516 GCA_031369845.1 Chloroflexota bacterium | reverse complement strand
AATCGCTGCTCGTTTGGACGACGACGCCGTGGACGCTGACGGCGAACGTCGCGGCCGCGGTCGGGGTGGATCTCGCCTACGTCCTCGTCCGCCAGGGTGAGGCGCTCACGTGGCTCGCCAAGGGAACGCTCAAGACCGCGCTCGAGGGCCCGTTCCAGGTCGTCGAGGAGCGCCGCGGAGCGGATCTCGTCGGCTGGCGCTACGTGGGCCCGTTCGACGACCTCCCAGCGGCCCGGGCGGCGTTCGCGAAGGGGACGCGAGACGAACCAGGTCGGCCGTACGAGCATCGCGTCGTCGCCTGGAGCGAGGTCGGCGAGGACGAGGGAACCGGCATCGTCCACATTGCGCCCGGCTGCGGCTCGGAGGACTTCGCGCTGGGCAAGGAGCTGGGCCTGCCGGTCATCGCCCCGATCGACGAGAGCGGCATCTTCGTCGAGGGCTTCGGGTCGTTGACGAGCCGCGACGTTCGCGACTCCGTCGAGCCGATCGTCGACCATCTGAAGCGCGAAGAACACTTCTACCGACTCGAGAAGTACGTCCACCGCTACCCACATTGCTGGCGCTGCGGCACGCCGCTCGTCTTCCGCCTCGTCGACGAGTGGTTCATCAGCATGGGCCCGGTCTACGACAAGCCCCGCTCCGACCTGACGAAGGAGGAGGTCGAGGCGAGCCTGCGGTACCAGATCATGGAGATCGTCGACCAGATCCGGTGGATCCCCGGATTCGGGTACGAGCGCGAACTCGACTGGCTCCTGAACATGCACGACTGGATGATCAGCAAGAAACGCTACTGGGGACTGGCGCTGCCGATCTACGACTGCCGGGCGTGCGGGACGATCGAGGTCGTCGGGGGTCGCGAGGAGCTTCGCGAGCGCGCGGTGGAGGGCTGGGAGGCGTTCGAGGGCCACACGCCCCATCGCCCGTTCGTGGACGCCGTGAAGATTGCCTGCTCCAAGTGCGGCGAACCCGTCGAGCGGATCAAGGATGTCGGCAATCCGTGGCTCGACGCCGGCATCGTGCCGTTCTCGACGCTCCACTTCCGCGAGGATCCGGCGTACTGGGCGCAGTGGTATCCGGCCGACTTCATCACCGAGAGCTTCCCCGGCCAGTTCCGCAACTGGTTCTACTCGATGCTGGCGATGGGCACGGTCCTCCGACGCGAGCCGCCGTTCAAGACGATCTTCGGCTATGCCCTGGTCTACGGCGAGGACGGGCGGCCGATGCACAAGAGCGCGGGCAACGCGATCGACTTCGACGAGGCCGCGGAGCGGATGGGCGTCGACGTCATGCGCTGGCTCTTCGCGACCGCCCGCCCGGAGGAGAACATCCGGTTTGGCTGGCACGCGGCCGACGACGCACGGCGTGAGCTGTTCGTCCTCTGGAACGCCTACCGGTTCTTCGTCAGCCTCGCCCCTCTGGCCGGCTGGACGCCGGCGCGGGGCGGCCCCCCGCCCGCGGAGCGATCGCCGATGGATCGCTGGATCCTGTCCCGGGCGGCCGGCCTCGCCGAGGAAGCGGGCACCCGCTTGGCCGACTACGACGCACTCGGGGCGACCCGGCGGATCTCGACGTTCATCGAGGACCTCTCGACATGGTACGTCCGCCTCTCGCGGAGGCGGTTCGCAGGCGGCAACGACGACAGCGCGGACCGGGACGCGGCCTTCGCGACGCTCCACGAGGCGCTCGTGACGATCGCCAGGGTCATCGCCCCGCTCCTGCCGTTCCTCGCGGAATCGTTCTACGGCAATCTCGTGGCCAACTTCGCACCGGACGGCCCCGACTCCGTCCACCTGACTCGCTGGCCCGCCGACGAGCTGGCCGGGCTGCGGGACCGACGCCTCGAGGAGGCGATGGACACGACGCGGCGTGCGGTCGACCTGGCCCGGACCCTGCGTGGCGCGGCCGGGCTCAAGGTTCGCCAGCCACTTGCCCGGCTCTGGCTCGCGCTGCCCGGCGGTGACCTGCCGGAGCGCGACGCGCTCCTCGAGCTGATACGCGAGGAGGTCAACGTCAAGTCGGTCGAGCTCATCGGCGACGAGTCGCAGCTCGTCGAGCGGCGGATCAAGCCGCTGCTGCCAAAGATCGGGAAGAAGCTCGGGTCCGCGATCCCGGCGGTCATGGCGGCGGCCCGGGAGGGCACGGCGGAGATCCACGCGGACGGCTCCGTGACCCTGGCGGGCGTCACGCTCGCCACGGACGAGGTCGAGATCCAGGCAACGCCGCGGCCCGGGACGGCGGTCGCCAGCGACGAGGGACTCGTCGTCGTCATCGACACCGAGCTGACGCCCGAGCTCCGAGCGGAGGGCGACGCCCGCGAGCTGCAGCGGGCGATCCAGGATCTGCGGAAGGAGGCAGGCCTCGAGCTCGACGACCGGATCGATGTGTGGGTCGAGGGGGTTACGCCTGCCGTCGCCGCGCACCTCGACGCCGTGGCCGCGGAGGTCCTCGCGGACTCGATCGTGCTCGGCCAGCCCGATGACGGAGCGGCGACCACGGCAGGCTCGATCGAGCTGACCGAGGGGCCGGCGGCGATGGCCCTCCGCCGGCGGGACGCCTGATGAGCGGCCGTCCGATCTGGCCGATGTTCCTCGTCCTCGCTGCGACCGTCATCGTCGCCGACCAGCTCACGAAGGCCTGGATCGCCTCGTCGATCCCGCCGGGTGAGTCCATCTCGGTCGTCGGCGACTACCTCCGGCTCGTGCACAGCCAGAACACGGGTGCCCTCTTCGGCCTGTTCCGCGAGAGCGCCATCCTGTTCGGGCTCGCCTCGATCCTCGTCATCGGGCTGATCGTCGCGTACCACGCTCGATCCGGCCGCTCGAGGTACATGTCGGTCGCCCTGGGGCTGCTGCTGGGCGGGGCGATCGGCAACCTCATCGACCGCCTCCGGCTCGGGTACGTCGTCGACTTCGTCGACGCCGGAATCGGCAACGTCCGGTGGTACACGTTCAACGTGTCCGACGCGGCGATCAGCTTCGCGATCCTGTTCCTCGTCACTGCCGCCATCTGGCCGTCGCTCGCGGGCGAGCGACAGGAACCGGAGCAGAACCCCAGCCAGGATCCTGGGCGCGAACCTGGGCCGAACCCGGCCGCGCAGGATGTCGATGTCTGACCTCGGCGTCCCGGTCCCTGCCGCAGTCGGCCCCGCTGTGCCTGGGATCAGGGTCCTGAGAGTGCCCGACGATGCCGGATCACAGCGGGTCGACCGGTTTCTCGCGGACGTCACCGGGCTGTCGCGGAGCCATGTCCAGAAGCTCATCTCGGCCGGTCACCTGACCTCCGACGGTGTGGCGCTCAAGGCCAACAGCGTGATCGGGCCGGGTACCGCCCTCCGGCTCGTCGTCCCGGAAGCGGAGCGACTAGACCTCGCGCCGGCCCCCGAGATCGACCTCCGGATCGTCTACGAGGACACCGACCTTCTCATCGTCGACAAACCGGCCGGGCTCGTCGTCCACCCGTCGCCGGGGCACGCGGGCGGGACGCTCGTCAACGCCCTCCTCGCCCGCGGCGAGGCCGGCGACTTCGGCGGGATCGCGGGCGTCCAGCGGCCCGGCATCGTCCATCGGCTCGATCGGGACACGAGCGGGCTGCTCATGGTCGCGAAGCACGACGCTGCGCAGCACTCGCTCATGGCCCAGCTCAAGGCGCGGCGGGTGAAGAAGACGTACCTCGCTCTTGTCCACGGGGAGGTCGCGGCCGCCCTCGGGCGCATCGAAGCCCCGATCGGTCGGGACCCGAAGCATCGGACGCGAATGGCCGTGGTCGCCGATGGCCGCCAGTCGACGACCGGATACCGGGTCCGCGAGCGATTCGCCGGCTGGACGCTCCTCGAGCTCGACCTCGTGACCGGTCGGACACACCAGATCCGGGTCCACCTCGACGCGATCGGCCACCCTGTCGCGGGCGATCCGGTCTACGGCAGCGGGACGTCACGACGCGGCCCGGACATCGCGGGCGGCCTGCACCGGCTCTTCCTTCACGCCTGGCGGCTCGAGCTGACGTCGCCATCTTCCGGCGCCCTCATCCGGGCCGAGGCGCCGTTGCCGGCGGAGCTCGAGGAAGTCGTCGCACGGCTACGGGAGCAGGCGGCCAACCCTCGATGAGCGACGAGGCGATGGATCCATTGGAGCCGATCGACGTCGCGGAAGATCCGGGCCGTCCCGATTTCGTCGTCGACGGAGCTCCGGGGGCGATGCTCATCATCATCTCGGGGCCATCCGGCGTCGGCAAGGATACGATCATCGACGCCCTCCGGCGCCGGGACGTCGAGCGGGACCGCGACGGCCAGCGGCGCTACGTCGTTACCTGCACCACACGGGCCCCGCGGAACGGCGAGGTCGACGGCATCGACTATCACTTCGTCAGCCGCGAGGAGTTCCTGAGGATCCGCGCGGCCCGGGGCTTCCTCGAGGCGAACGAGGTCCACGGCAACTGGTACGGGTCGCCGCGCGATCAGGTCCGCAATGCGCTCGTCGCGGGCCGCGACGTGATCCTCAAGATCGACGTCCAGGGCGCC
>JANMPL010000397.1:0-7140 GCA_031369845.1 Chloroflexota bacterium | reverse complement strand
GCCGCCGCGATCCAGTATTCGACGGGGGTCTTCGGGCGGTCGTAGACGGTCGCGTTGCGGGTCTTGAAGAACTCGCCGTCAAATGTCACGAACTCCTCGGTCCAGAGCCGGCGGATGAGTTCGCTCGCCTCCTTCAGCCGGGCGAACCGCTCCTTCTGATCCGGCCACTCGATCCCGAGCGGCACCTCGTTGAGCGACTCGCCGGTGCCAACGCCGAGGATGACCCGCCGCCCCTCGGCGAGGCACCCGATCGTCGCCATCGCCTGGGCCACGATCGCCGGGTGGTAGCGGAACGTGGGGGTCAGGACGCTCGTGCCGATCGCGACGCGCTCCGTTCGCGCCGCAAGCGCCCCGAGCCAGGCGAAGCAGTTCGGGGCGTGGCCGTCGGTGTGGCGCCACGGCTGGTAGTGGTCGCTGACGAAGACGCTGTCGAAGCCCGTCTGCTCAGCCCGGATCGCGAAATCGAGCAGCTCGCGCGGCCCGAACTGCTCGGCCGATGCCTTGTATCCGAGGGTCAACATTGAAGGGCCGCCTCCTCGACTGTCGTATGTCCGCGTCCATGTTCGCCCAAGTCCGTCATTCGGGCCTGTGTCCGTGCCGCTCGGGGAGCCGGCTGCGGTATCCTGTCGGCGACCCTTCGGCCACGGCCCCGTGAGGCCGCCTTGGAGGCCCAGTGAGGCCGGGAAGGAGCGGATGAGCGGCCGGCACATCATGACCGCGGAGGAGATCCGCCGCGCGACGATCCGGATCTCGCACGAGATCGTGGAGAAGCAGGCGGGCACCGCCGGTCTGGCCCTGGTCGGGATCCAGCGGCGAGGCGTCCCCCTGGCCCGTCGCATTGCCGCTTCGATCGCGGAGAACGAGGGAGTCGAGGTCCCGGTCGGGGCGCTCGACATTACGTTCTACCGCGACGACCTCTCGCTCGTCGCCCAGCAGCCTGTCGTCAAGGGGACCGACCTGCCGTTCGACCTCAACGGAGCGACGGTCGTCCTCGTCGACGACGTCCTCTACACCGGCCGGACGATCCGTGCGGCGATGGACGCCCTCGTGGACTTCGGCCGACCGCAGGCGATCCGCCTCGCCGTTCTCGTCGATCGCGGCCATCGGGAGCTGCCGATCCGGGCCGATCATGTCGGGAAAAACGTCCCGACCTCTCGCGAGGAGGTCGTCCGAGTCCACCTCGAGGAGATCGACGGGGAGGACGCGGTCCTCATCGACCGGGTGCTCGAGCCAGCCGCCGCGCCGGTCGGATGACCGTGTCCGATCGGGCCCCCGCCGCGATCGAGGTCCCGCTCGTCGATTCCCCGCCGGAGGAACAGGCGGTCGGCTGGTCGCACCGACACCTCCTCGATCTCGACGTCGTCAGCTGGCCGGAGATCGAGCTCGTCCTGCGGACGACCGATGCGATGCGCGAGGTTCTCGCTCGCCCGATCTCGAAGGTGCCCGCGCTCCGCGGCCGGAACGTGACGATCCTCTTCTACGAGGCGTCAACGCGGACGCGCGTGTCGTTCGAGGTCGCAGCGAAGAACCTGTCCGCAGACGTCGTCAACATCGCCGCCGCGTCCTCGTCAGTATCGAAGGGCGAGTCGCTCGTCGACACGGTCCGGACCGTCGAGGCCCTCGGCGCCGATCTGTTGGTGATCCGCCACGCCGTGTCCGGCGCGCCCTACCTTGCCGCCGAGACGTTCAGCGGCTCCGTCGTCAACGGCGGCGACGGCTGGCACGCCCACCCGACCCAGGCGCTCCTGGACCTCTACACGATGCGATCGCGGCTGCCGGGCGGCTCGGTCGAGGGCCGAAAGGTCGTGATCCTGGGCGACGTGCTTCATTCGCGGGTTGCTCGCTCCAACATCTGGTCGCTGACCGCCGCTGGCGCGGACCTCTGGCTGTGTGGCCCGGCTACGCTCCTGCGCGGGTTCGAGGCATGGGCCGGCCGCGGTGCGGCTGCGGGGCGGCGGTTCCACGTGACCTCGTCCGTGGAGGAGGCGCTGCGTGACGCCGACGTCGTCATGGCCCTCCGGATCCAGCGCGAGCGGATGGCGTCGGGGCTGCTGCCGTCGCTCCGGGAGTACGCCGCGCGCTACGGACTGACGGCGGCGCGGCTCGCGCTCGCTCGACCCGGTGCCCTGGTCATGCATCCGGGCCCGATGAACGAGGGCGTCGAGATCGCGCCCGACGTTGCCGCCGGGACGCAATCGCTCATCACCGAGCAGGTGACGAACGGGGTCGCGGTCCGGATGGCGCTCCTCTACCTGTTGGCCGGGACGGCCGATTCGGGTTTGGGCTCGCGGGCCACCGAATGACCGACCTCGACATCAGTCGCGCCTGGCTCGTCGACCCGGCGGCGGGCCGAGAGGGTCCTGGCGACATCGTCGTCCGGGACGGGATCCTCGATTCCGTCACCTGGCTGGACGACGCCGACGCCGACGGGGTTGACGATCGCGGCGTGGTGGTGACACCGGGCTTCATCGACCTCCACGCCCACTTCCGGGAGCCCGGTAACGAGGACGCGGAGACGATCGCATCGGGGCTGGCCGCGGCGGCCCACGGCGGCTTCACCACCGTCTGCCTGATGCCGAACACGACGCCGGCGCTCGACGACCCGGCGGTCCTCGCCGGGATCCGCGCCGCCGCCGACGCGAGCGGTTCGGCGGTGCGGGCGCTGGTGTACGGGGCGGTCACCACGGGGCGTGGCGGGGAGACGCTGGCGGCGCTCGGGGAGCTGGCCGACGCGGGAGTCGTCGGCTTCTCCGACGATGGCTCAGGCGTGGGCTCGGCGGCGATCGTCAGGAGCGCACTCGCTTATGCGGGCGCGCTCGGGCTGCCGCTCGTCGACCACGCGGAGGACGCCACGCAGACCGTCGGCGCGGAGGCGAACGACGGGTTCGTCGCGACGGTCCTGGGACTGCGCGGCTGGCCGGCCGCCGCCGAGGAAGTCGCCGTGGCCCGGGACCTGGCGATCCTCGCAGAGGTCGTGCGTGATGTGCCTGCGGCGAGGCTCCACCTGACGCATCTGTCGACGGCCGGCTCGCTCGACCTCGTCCGGCGGGCAAAGGCGGCCGGTCTGCCCGTGACGTGCGACGTAACGCCGCATCACCTCGCGCTCACCGACGAGTGGGTCGCAGGCTCGCGGCGCTGGGCCTGGGAGGCGACCGGCGATCCGTGGAGCGATGGGGCGATCACGGCCACGCCCTACGCGAGTGCGTTGCGCGTGAACCCGCCGCTGCGATCGACCGGCGACGCGGCCGCGTGCCGCGAGGCGCTGCTCGACGGGACCGCGGACGCGGTCGCGACCGACCACGCGCCGCATGCCGCGGTCGACAAGGACGTCGAGTTCGGGCTGGCGGCGAACGGGATCAGCGGGATCGAGACGGCGCTCGGCGTGCTGCTCGGAACCGTCGATGCGGGGCTGATTCCGCTCGCGCGGGCGATCGAGTCGCTGACGACGGGGCCGGCCGCGGTCCTGGGGAAGCGGTTCGTGGACCGGCCAGTCGGCCTTGTCGAGGGCGAGCCGGCCGACCTCGTCGTGTTCGATCGGTCGGAATCGTGGACGGTATCGGCAGGTGGGCTGGAATCGAAAGGAAAGAACTCGCCGTTGATCGGTCGCCGGCTATCGGGCCGCGTGCTCGCGACGATCGCCAACGGCCGGATCGCGCACGAGGCCGCCCTGGAGGTCAGTCGATGATGGTCACCTCCCGCAGCAGACCGTCGGGCGAGGGGACATAGATCGACCCGCCGAGCGAATCGACCGGTCCGTCGATGATCAGCTTCGTCTTGAGGACCGGCCGCGTCTCCTCAATCCCGACGTCGATGTAGCGAACGATCCAGACCGCGGTGGCCGACGTCAATTCCGCCGACTCGGCCGCCTGCGGCTCAAACCCTGCGACGGCCGCGCCTGAGACGGCGAACGACGACAGCACGGCGACGGAACCCCGTGGCGCCATGATGGCAACCTGCTCGATGTCCGCCGCAGTCGCGACCGCCTTGAGCGATGGATCGGGAACAACGCGTTCGTTGGAATACGGATAGAGCTCGGGATGGGCCGCATCGAGCATGGCATCGACGACGAAGTTTCGCCGGCAAGTCTCGATCTGATCGGCCGGGCATTGGGCGGCGCGGTGATCATCGAAATGGCCGATCGCGATGACCTCGACCGGGTCGCCCATGAGCGTCCCCGCCCTCTTGTACGTGTCGGGCCTGATCAACAGGTTGAACGCTGGCCCGACGGGCTGACGGAACCCGGGGCCGGGCGATGCCGGCTGGGGACCATCGGCCAGCCAGGTGATGTCATCGGGACACTGGGAGAGGGCCGGGGATGCCGGGCGGACCAGGCAGGTCACGACAGCGGCCGGACTCCAGGCGAAGCCACGGACGGCGATCTCGGTGTCGTCGAGGTGATTGTCGCGGTGCTCGATCGCCATGCTGACGCTGACGGGCGCGCCGACGACTGTCGACACGATCGGCGACTCCGACGGGCCAGGGGACAACGGAGCCGCGGACTTCACGATCTCGACTTCCGACGCGGGTACGGGTTCCGAAAATGTCAGCGTCAAGCTACGGGGGATTCCGATCGCGATGCAGATGCGGCCGGGGTCGCCCTCGGAAGGAAGTGATTCCTGGGAGATCGTCCGGCCACCGGGGCGAATCGTGAAGCGCGTTGGCCCATCGCACACTCCGCCGACCCAGCTGAGGCGAATCTCGTTCGGATGGTCGGCCACCTGGCTGACCGCGACGTCATTTCCCGGAGTCGGTAGGTCGGACGGCGTGCCGGGTGCGACCGGTGCCGCCGACACGAGCAGGCCGGACTCGTCGATGATCTCGACGCTCAGATGCCTGCCGTCGAGGTCGACCAGATCGAGCGTGATCGGTTTCGCCGCCGTGTCCGATGGTTCGGGGCTCGCGAGGAGCAGCGGGACCAGCGCAAATGGCACGAAGCCGACGTTCGGTTCGACGTCCCACGGCGCCGTCTCGTATGCCTCCGCCGTGCCGTCGACGATGAGGAAGGTCCGGCGCACGGGCGGGCTGCCGCTCGCGCTCGCGTGGAGGCCGGTGACGACCCAGGCGATCGGTCGGTCGATGATACCGAGCGCCCCGGTCCCGAGCGACGGCTCCAGCTCGCGAATGCGGTGCCCGGGCAGCGCGACCCGCGACAGGATCGCGAACGAGGGAACGGCCTCCTGGACCAGGCGATCGACATCGTCCGGAGTCCATGTCGGCTCGCGGCGTGGCTCGGGGGCCCACGGTTCCAGGTCGATGACCGTGCTCGACGCGACATGAGCGCCGCCCACCGAATGGATGCCGTCCACGACGAAGCCATCACATGCCGCGTTCTCTGTCGCGCCGCAGAGAGCTGTGGCCGGGTCGCCGCGACGATCGTGGAAATGACCGATGACGACCATATCCACCGGATCGCCGCCGACGCTTGCCGCCGTGACGGCCGACATGTCGAGGAAGGGGAAGACCGGGTGGAACGCCGGCCCCTGAGGCGGGTGACCCTCCATCGAGTTTGACGACCTCGTCACGAGGCGCTCGGGATTCTCGAGCAGCCACTGTGTCGTGAGCGGGCAGTCGAGTCGGATGGGGTTCTCCGAGATTCCCAATTGCGGAGCGGGGCATGAAATGGGTTGTGCCGGCGAGAAGTAGCCTCGGACGGCGATCTCGCGATCGGTGGGGTCGGCGTCGCGAATTGCGATCGCCTCCGTCACGCTCACGACTGGCAGCCCGAGCGCCATCGTCGGTTGCTCGCCGGGTTCGACTGCGAGTTGGCCGATGACAAAGGCCCCGACGGCGACGATGACCGCCGCCGCCGCGGCGAGCGCGCCAAAGGACCGGAGGCCGCCTCGTGATCTCGATCGCGGGGCCGAAGTGCGGACCCGCTCGAACGTCGCCCCGGCGAGATCCGGCGGGGTCGGGTGGGCCGCGGCCCGGGCCAGGAAGGCGTCGGCCAGTCGTTCGTCCGGCCAGTCGGTCGGTCGGCGGTCGTCGTCGGTCATCGGTTGCCTTCCTCGATCCGAAGTGCCGTCTCGAGTGCACGTCGTGCGTTGAAGAGCCGCGATTTCGCCGTACCGACCGGGATCTCGAGCAGTCCGGCGATCTCGGCCAGCGGCCGGCCTTCGAGGTGATGCAGGACGAGGATGGCCCGTTGCTCGATCGGCAGCTCTCGCATCGCGGAGTCCAGGAGCGCGGCGTCCGAGCGGTCGCCGTGGGCCGCGTGACTGGCGAGGGCCGCAACCTCCGAGGACGGGATCTCCCGGACCCGCCGCCGGCCCCGGGCGCGGAGGCTCATTCGCGATGCGTTGACTGCGACGCGCTGGAGCCACGCCTCGAACTTGTCGGGGTCGCGGAGTCGCGGCAGCTCTCGCCAAGCCGCGACGAACGTCTCCTGGGCGGCGTCGCGGGCGTCGGCCTCGTCACCGAGGATCGCGCTTGTCAGTCGGTACACGGCATCCATCCGGGCGCGGACGATTGACTCGAACGCGTCGAGGTCGCCGTTGCGGGCCTGGTCGATGACCGACCGGTCGATCGCGGGTCCGATCGGCGTCTCCCTTCCTGCGTTCAACCACCTGATGCCGGCCGACGGCCCGAGGTTCACACGGCGCGACGATCCTGGCGTCACGGGCGCCACAGCAGCATGACGGCCGCCGGCTGGGCTACGCTGCGCCGGATGCCCGAACCGAGCCTGAACAGGGACTTCGAACGGCGGCCGTACTGGCATGCGACGATGCCGCCGCTGCCGGATCGGCGCAACCGGCAGCTCCCGGATTCGGTCGACGTCGTCGTTATCGGCGGCGGGTACACCGGAATCACGGCGGCCCGAGAGCTCTCTCGTCGCGGGGCTTCGGTGACGCTCGTCGAGGCCGAAACCCAGGGCTTCGGCGGCTCGACCCGGAACGGCGGCATCGTCCATCCCGGCTACAAGTGGGGACCGCGGGAGCTCGTCGAGCGCTACGGCGAGGAGACCGGCCGCGAGCTGTTCCGCGAGACGCTCGACGCGTATGCGCTCGTCAAGCGGCTCATCGCCGACGAGGCGATCGATTGCGAGTTCCGCGAGTGCGGCTACCTCGACCTTGCCTACGCGCCGTCCCATGCGGACGACCTTGTCAAGGCAGCCGAGAGCCTCGCCGCGTTCGGTGTCGAGGC
>JANMPL010000169.1:0-8219 GCA_031369845.1 Chloroflexota bacterium | reverse complement strand
CTCCCACGAAGGCCTCGAACGGCCCTCGCAGCTCCGAAAACGCGGGCGAACTCTTTCGAAGGTCGCCGAAGCTTTCGCGGGGCTCAGCTTGCGCGTTCCCTATTGCGACCGGCCGAGCGCAGCCAGGGGCGCCCAGCTGGCGGGCGCTGCTAGACGACGATCCTTCGAACGTAATACCCCTCGGCGTAGCCGCTGTTGGCATTCGATTCGAGGCCGCGCAGGCGAAGGATTGCCCGGAAGGCCTCGGCGTCGAACCAACTCCGAGAACCCTGCGAGGGAAAGTGCTCGAGGAGATGCGCGACCTTCGCCTCGCTCATCTCCGTGCTCAGCGGGACGTACAGGTTCGGGCTGCCCAGGTCGGCGTCGGTCTTGGGTATCTCGTAGCCGAGAACCAGGTGGTCCCGGTAGAGCTGGAGGACGAGCTCTCCAACGAGCCGATGATCCTGGTGCCGATCCTCAGGTCGGGGTGCGAACACGACGTCGGGGTCGAAATCCGCCCGCACCTCGGCGAGGGCGTCCTTGATCTCGGCGCCCTGGAACGGGAAGTAGCTGTCGCGGAACTCCGCGAGGGTGATCTCGAGGCCGGCGGCTGCACTGCACAACGCCTCGGAGCTCTGACGAGCCTCCGCCGCTCGTTCAGCCGACCCGCTCAGGACGACCCATCGGACGCGGCTGCCCGGATGCTCCTCGAGCAGTCGCAGGAGCGTCCCGCCGGCCCCGATCTCCAGGTCGTCCGGATGGGCGCCGACCGCGAGAATCCGGAGCGAGCCTTCCGGCGGGATCGGGAGCAGCAGCCGGAGCACGGGTCAGACGGGATCTCGCGGCTGCCACACGGCCCACGGGAGGTTGCCCTGCTCGTACCCCGCCTCGAGGTTGTGGAGGTCCTTGAGCGTGTCCATCGGGGCCCAGAAGCCGTCGTACCGATAGCCGACGAGCTGACCTTCCTCGATCAGCCGGCTGAATGGCTCCTCGATGAGCTCCTCGCCGGGCTTCAGGTAGTCGAAGATCTGCCGGCGGAACAGGAAATAGCCGCCGTTGATCCAGAGGTCCTCCTCGCTGATCGATTCGATCCGCTTGACGACCTGGCCATCGCTCAACTCGACGACGTGGAAGCTGTAGGCCTTCGGACGGACCGCCAGGAACGCCGCGATCTTGCCCGACGCCTTGAACTGCTCGATCAGCTCGTCGAGCGGTGCGTCGGTCAGGACGTCGCCGTAGTTCGCGAGAAAGATCTCGTCGTCGCCGATGTGCTCCCGGACGGCGCGCAGGCGCTGACCGACATTGGTCTTGAGCCCGGTGTCGACGAACGTGATCTTCCAGTCGGAGATGTCCGAGCCGAGCAGCGTGATCGTCTTGCCGCCGTCGGTGAGAACGAAGTCGTTCGAGACGGCCTCGCTGTAGCGGAGGAAGTAATCCTTGATGACGTCGGCCTTGTGGCCGAGGCAAAGGACGAACTCCGTCGCACCGAAATGGGCGTAGTAGCGCATCACGTGCCAGAGAATCGGGCGGAAGCCGATCTTGACCATCGGCTTGGGGATCGTCTCGGAGTACTCGCGCAGGCGGAGCCCCTGTCCGCCGCAGAACAAAACGACTTTCAAGCCCTGCGCTTCTTGCATCCAACTCCCCGGTTCATGCTCAATTCACGAAGTACTAGTCTGCCCGAGCGCAGCCGTTGCCGTCGCCGCCCGACGCTGCGCGAATGGTGCAGCGCGGCAACGCCGCGTGCTCACGGTACCCCCAGTCGATGGACGGTCTCCGGCCGCTCTCGTATAGTCGGGCTTGCTCTCATCTGCAGATCGCGCCGCCGGTGGCGGATATTGCCTACCGGCGCAAGGAGCTCTATGGACGTGACATGGCCGGACCGCGGGGGTCGGTCGCGGGGGTCGGTCGCCGTTGCCACGGCCGCGGCCCGGACCGCCGCCGAGCAGACGCGAGGCGCGCAGCCGGCGGTCGCGACCGCCCCGCTCGGCGGCGAATCGGCGATCCGTTTCTCGGTCTACATCCCGATCTGGAACGAGGCCCAGTGGCTGCCTGGCGCGATCGACTCGGTCCTTGGCCAGACGTACCAGGACTGGGAGCTGATCATCGGCGACAACGTCTCGACCGACGACCTGGCGAGCATCGTCGCGCGCTACGACGACCCGCGGATCCGCTACGTCCGCTGGGACCGCCACGTTGCCATGTCGGAAAACCACAACAGGACGATGCTCCTCGGCCAGTTCGAGTGGCTGCACGTCCTGAGCGCGGACGACCGGATGGCCCCGACGTGCCTCGAGCGCATCGCGGACCGCATCCGGGCGGTGTCGGGCGAGACGGAGCGCCTGGCGATGGTCGCCGCCGCCTGTCGGCGGGTCGACGAGCACGGGCAACCGACCGACCTGATGGACGCCCGCGTCGGCCGGCGCGAGCTGTACGAGGAGATTCCGGACGGCTTGTACGACGCCGAGCGGTGGGTCAGGGTAAATGCCGCCCCTGGCGTGCGACCCTGGATGGTCGGTGCTGTGTCGGTCGAGCGCACGCTCGTTCATGAGATCGGCGGCTGGCGTCCCGACATGGGCCTCTGTCATGACCTCGAATTCCTCCTCCGGATTGCCGCGTTTGGTGACGTGGCGTATATCGAGGAGCCGCTCCTCGACTACACGGTTCGCGGGGATTCCGTGACGACGGCGCTGTCGCAGCGCCACATGGACCGCACGGAGACGATGGTCCAGCAGGGAGCCGCGTGGCTGTCGATCCTCCAGGCCCACGGCCAGCGACGGACGATCTCGGCTGCCGAGCGCTCCGAAGTCCACGCTGCAATCGCTCGAGCATTCCTGCAGCGAGCGATCTGGCAGCGGGTGATGAGCGGCGGCCTGGGCCGAGCCGGCGCGCTCCGCGACTTGCTTCGGGCCTATCGCTTCAGCCCGCGGACCGTCCTCCGCCCATCCCGGCTCGTGGCGGGAATCCTCGCGGTGGCGGGCCCGGTCGGGTTGATCCATCGCATCAGGGCTCGCGCACATCGCGCCGGCCGCGTCATCATCTGACGTCATGGACCTTCGTCACCAGCTCGCCTTCCTGCGCTCGTCCCTCCCGCTCGTCGCGATCGGCGCACTCATCGGGGCGGTCGCGGCGTTTCTTCTGAGCTCCGTCCTTCCACCGACCTACCAGTCCCAGGCCACGCTGCTCGTTGGCCAGGCCGCCAACCCGGGCACAACCGCGGATTACAACCAGCTGCTCATCTCGCAGCGCTTGTCGCAGACCTACGCCCAGCTCGTCACCCTCCCGGAGATCGCGACCGGCGTCATCGACGAGCTGGACCTGTCCACGACGCCCGACGAGTTGCTCAAGCACGTCCAGGCTCAGGCGCCGCTAGATAGCACCCTGCTGACGATCACAGTCGAGGACGGAACTGCTGACGGGGCCGCGAAAATCGCGAACGCGTTCGTCACGGTGCTCCTCAAGTCAGACTTCGCCAGCAAGCCCGCCCCGACGGAGCTCCAGAAGCTGGTCGAGGAGGACCTGATCGCGGTCCGGGAACAGACCAAGCAGGTCCAGGACCAGATCGACGCCCTCGTCGCGGTCCCGATTCGGACCGACATCCAGGAACAGCGCCTCGCGAACCTCCAGGCCCAGATGGTCGGCCTTCGCTCGACGCTCGCGACGCTCCTGTCACTCTCGACGGGCTCCAGCGCGAACCTGCTGACGGTCGTGAACCCGGCCCGAGCCCCATTGAGCGCGTCATCTCCCAAGGTGGCGCTCAACACCCTCCTCGGCGGGCTGCTCGGGATGCTCGCCGCGGTCGGAATCGCGTACACGAGCCGGCGGCTCGACGACACAATCAAGACCCCCGACGATATCGAAACGCTCACGGGGCTGCCGCTCCTCGGGACCATCGTCCGGATGCCCGGCGACAAGAGTCGGCCGCTGCAGTATCGGTTGGCCACGGTCCTCTACCCGCGCTCACCGGCAGCTGAGGGATTCCGCCACGTCCGGACGAACGTCGAGTTCGCCAGCGGCGAGACCCCGCTCCGATCCCTCCTCATCGCGAGCGCCGTCCCCGGCGAAGGCAAGACCATCACCGCCTCGAACCTCGCCGTCGCGTTTGCCCAGGCCGGTCGGTCGGTCTGTCTCGTCGATGCGGATCTTCGGCGTCCAGCCGTCCACTCGGTCTTCGCGCTGCCGAATGAGCACGGCCTCTCTAGCCTCCTGCGGGGCGAGGAATACACGTACCACTCGGTGACCCACGAGACGGAGGTCCCGCGGCTGCGCGTCCTCACCACCGGGCCTCTCCCGCCCAACCCGGCGGAGCTCCTCGCGTCGCCGAGGATGCGTGCCATCGTGGCCGGACTGCTCGAACATGTCGAACTGATCGTCATCGACAGCCCGCCCCTCCAGGCAGTGACCGATGCCGCCATCCTGTCGTCGCTCGTGGATGGCACCGTCCTGGTCACCGCCGCGGGCCGGACCCGGCGGGGCAGCCTCCAGCGGGGCCAGGACGCCCTCCAGCGCGTCGGAGCGAAGGTCCTGGGCGCGATGCTCAACGGCGTGTCGGAAGGCCAGGACAGCGGTACCTCGTTCGCCTACTTCGGCTACTACGGCGTGGCCGGCCCAGCCTCACCCGAGCTCGACGTCGAACCGTCGTCGGTCTTCTCGAAGCCCGGTGTAGGACGCGGTCTTCGCGACCGCGGCGGGAACAACGGAAAAGCCGGCCGGAACGGCGCCGACGGCGACGGGGCTGGCGGGCCAGGAGCGACGCCGCGCCCCACGACCTACGCCGATAGGTACCGAAGCCCCGAACCGGCCCCGCCCGAACCGGCCCCGCCCCCAACGCTACGAGGCACGACGACGGTCGACACATATCGACGCCCGCAAGCCCCGACTGAACCAGCCTCGCCCCCAGCGCCGCCCCCGGAACCGACGCCGGAGCCGCCCCCGGAGCCGCCCCCGGAGCTGCCGATGGCCCAGCCCGCGACGGGTCCGGCGGAGCCCGATCCGAGTCCGGCGTCCAGCAAAGCGCCGACCCGGCGACCTCGCGAGCGGCGCAAGCGCACATCGACATGAGTCGGGGAGCCGCGGGCGCTCTCGCCCGGCGGGCGATCGGCTGAACCTCCGCCGGTTCGCGATCGCTCTGCCTGTCGCCGGCGGCTCCGGACAGCCGTCGGGCGCCCATACGCGTTCCCTGGGCAGCGCATCGACGATCCCGGGCGGTCAGCGGGCGATCGCCGCGACGATCCTCGTTGCGGTCGCCCTCGGGATATTGGTAGCTGTCTCCCCTGTGCTCGCTGTGGCTGCGGCGACCGTGCTCGTGGCAGTCGGCCTGCTGTCTCTCGGTCCGGCGATGGTGCCGGTCTTCCAGGTTTCGCTCGTCGCGATCCTTGCCGGGTACGCGTTCCTCGGGCGGGGCGTCGCCCACCTCGGCGTGCCACCGATCTACGTCGGCGAGGTCGTCCTCGGAACCGCGCTCATCGCCATCGTCGTGTCGCTCGGTCGCGCGCGCTGGAGCGTCGTTCACCTCGCGATCCTGGCGTTCGTGGGGTGGGGCGCGATCCGGACCGTGCCGTACATCGGTTTGTACGGCATCGACGCCCTCCGGGATGCCGTGGCGTGGGGGTATGCAGTGTTCGCTGTCGCCGTATCGCTGACCGTCCGGGCCGAGCACTTCGAGGCGATCGTCCGCATCTACCGCCGGGTAATCCCGATCTTCGTGTACTGGGTCCCTGTCGCCGCCGTGGTCACGGTCGCGTTTGCCGGCATCCTGCCTCGTGCGCCCGGATCCGAGGTTCCGATCGTCGTCTTCAAGGGCGGCGATATGGGCGTCCACCTGGCCGGGGTCGGGGCCTTCATGATCCTCGGGCTGGGCAGCAGCGCCGCGGTGGGCCTACGGGATGCCATCGTCTGGACGGGCTGGCTCCTGGCGGTCGTGACCGCGGGCGCCGTCAACCGCGGTGGCCTGCTCGCGGCATCGATGATCATGTCGTCGATCATGTTCGTCCGGGCGACCGCCCGCTGGTTCCTCCTCGTCTTTGTGGGCCTGTTCCTCGTCGCGGTCGTCGGCCTCGCGGACCCGCAGATCGATCTCGGTTTCTCACGCCGGATCTCGCTCGACCAGATCGTCGCGAACGTCACGAGCATCTTCGACAGTCACACGAATGAGAGCCTCGAAGGGACGAAGACGTGGCGCCTCCGCTGGTGGAACACGATCTTCGCCTACACGCTCGACGGGCCCCATTTCTGGGACGGCAAGGGCTACGGGGTCAATCTCGCCGACGACGACGGGTTCCAGATTCTCGCCGACCATTCGCTGCGGGCCCCCCACAACGGGCATCTCGAGATCCTCGCCCGGAGCGGCGTCCCGGGCCTGGCCCTGTGGGTCCTCTTGCAGGTGGCCTTCGGCCTGACGCTCCTTCGGGCCGCCGCCAGGGCTCGGGCCGCCGACCTGCGGCAATGGGTCGCGATCGTCGGCTGGATCTTCGCCTACTGGCTGGCGGCGCTCGTCAACGCCTCGTTCGACGTCTACCTCCAGGGACCCCAGGGCGGCATCTGGTACTGGACGATCATTGGGCTCGGGATCGCCGCCGCCACCACGATCGACAGCCTCGTGAAGGGCTCAGTCTCGCGGGGTCGAGCATCGCCGGCGCCCGCGCCGTCGCCCGACCCTGCGGAACCGCGATCCGGCCAAGGCGCGCGCGTCAGATGAGGCGGGGCGGCCGACGGAAGATCTGGAACATGAAGCGCGGGACGATCGACACATAACGCCGCCATAGACGACGCGGCTCCCGAATCAGCCGGTAGAGCCACTCCAGGCCGTTCGCCTGCATCCAGCGCGGCGCCTGCGGCAGGTTGCCGGCGTGGATGTCGAACGCGGCTCCGACGCCCAGGAGCACGGTCGCGTCGAGCCGCCCGACGTGGGCGTCCATCCAGCGTTCCTGCTTCGGGGTGCTGAGGCCGACCCAGACGAGGTCCGGGGCGAGGCCATTGATGCGCTCGACGATGGCCGCATCCTCGTCGTCGGTCAGGGCCCGGAACGGCGGCGAATAGCAGCCAACCGAGGTGAAGCCCGGGAATCGAGCCGCGAGCTTGTCGGCGAGCCGCTCCGGCACGCCGTCCTTGCCGCCGTAGAAGAAGCTCCGCCAGCCGCGCTCGGCCGCGCGTTCGGACAGCGCGAGCATGAGATCGGGCCCGTAGACGCGACGCATGCCGGTCGCCCCGGCCCGTCGGCCGGCCCAGACCATCGGCATCCCATCGGGGGTCGTCAGGCCCGAGGCGTTATGGATCCGCAGGAGATCCGCGTCGCGCTGGCTCTCCATGACGCCATGGACGCCGGTCACGCAGACGTAGTGCTGCTCGCGGCGATCGATCCAGGCAGTGATCTCGTCGACGGCCGTCGCCATGTCGACGGCGCTGATGCCGACGCCAAGGACGTCGACCCGCGGGATCAACCCGCAGCCGCCACCGTCGCCGGCCACTCGCTCTCCTCGCGGCTGCGGCCGAGCTGGCGCTCGATCCAGGCGTAAGTCGGGGCGAGACCCTCCTCGAGCGAGATCGCCGGCTCCCAGCCGAGGACCTTGCGGAGGAGCGTGTTGTCGGAATTGCGGCCCCGCACGCCCTGCGGCCCCGGGACGTGCCGGATCCGGATGTCCCGCTTGCCCGAGATCTCGATGATCATCCGGGCGAGCTCGTTGATCGTCACCATCTGGTCCGTGCCGAGGTTGAGTGGCTTGGCGAAATCCGATCGCATCAGGCGGTAGATGCCGTCGACGCAGTCATCGACGTGGCAGAACGATCGCGTCTGCTCGCCGTCACCCCAGATCTCGATCGAGCCACCGTCGTCGGCGAGCGCCACCTTGCGGCACATGGCCGCCGGGGACTTCTCGCGACCGCCGTCGTAGGTGCCGTAGGGCCCGTAGATGTTGTGGAAGCGCACGACGCGGGTCTCCATGCCGTACTCGGTCGGGTAGTACTTGCCGAGCTGCTCGCCGAGCACCTTCTCCCAGCCGTAGGCGTCTTGCGGTGCCGCCGGGTACGCGTCTTCCTCGCGGAGTCCTGCGATGTCGGTGCGCAGCTGCATGTGCTCCGGGTACACGCACGCCGACGAGGTGTAGAGCAAGCGGGAAACCCCCGCTTCGGCGGCAGCCTGGAACGTGTTGAGGTCGATGAGCGAGTTGTTGTGCAGGATCGTCGCGTGGTTCGCCGAGATGAACCCCATGCCGCCCATGTCGGCGGCCAGCGCGTAGACGTGC
>JANMPL010000158.1:0-10713 GCA_031369845.1 Chloroflexota bacterium | reverse complement strand
TCGCCACGACCTCCTGCGGCGTGAAGACCCTCGCGGCGCCGCGCATCGTGTGGATCATGGTCCCCGCGGGTGACGCGACCGAATCCACGATCGAGGAGTTCGCGGCTCTGCTCTCCCCCGGCGACACGATCGTGGATGGCGGCAACTCCAACTTCCACGACTCCAAGCGTCGCCACGCGTCCCTTGCGGCACGCGGCCTGCGGTTCGTGGACGCGGGCATCAGCGGCGGCGTCTGGGGCCTCCAGAACGGCTACGGCACGATGGTCGGCGGCGACCGCGAGGCCGTCGAACCGATCGAACCGATCTTCAAATCGCTGGCGCCGGAGGGCGGCTACCTCCACGTCGGTGGGCCGGGTGCCGGGCACTACGTGAAGATGGTCCACAACGGGATCGAGTACGGGCTCATGCAGGCCTACGCCGAAGGCTTCGAGATCATGCACGCGGCCTCCTACGAACTGGACCTTGCCGCGATCTCGGAGCTGTGGATGCAGGGCTCGGTGGTCCGGTCGTGGCTGCTCGAGCTCGCAGTGAGGGCGTTCCGGGCGAACGGGCCCGACCTCGAGCACATCAAGGGCTACGTGTCGGACTCAGGCGAGGGCCGCTGGACGGTCCAGGAGGCGATCGACCACGACGTCCCAGCGCCCGTAATCACCCTGTCGCTGCTGACGCGCTTCCGCTCGCGCCAGGACGATTCGTACGGTGCGAAAGTGCTTGCCGCGCTCCGCAACGAGTTCGGCGGCCACGAAGTGCAGACCGAGTAGCGTTCCGTGACTGAGACCGCGACCCGGAAGCGGCGCGCGGCGCCCGACACACCGGACGCGCCAGCGGCCACGCCGGACGCGCCAGCGGCCACGCCGGACGGGCCGTCGCCGCAGAACGTGCCAGATCCTGCGCCGCACGAGCATCCGTACCCGGCGCCGCGGGCGAAGGACGCGCCTCGGACGATGCGGGAGCTCCGCCTGTCGCGGGCCACCCGCCGGAAGACGAACAAGCCGGAAGACAACCCTCTTCGCGAGGGCCTCCGCCTGGAGCGTGTCCCGGACCCCAGCACGATGGTCCTGTTCGGTGCGACCGGCGATCTGGCCCATCGCAAGGTCGTCCCCGCCCTGTACCAGCTCTGGCGGACAAATCTCCTGCCCTACGAGTTTGTCCTCTTCGCGATCGGTCGGCGCGATTACGACGACGAGACGCTTCGGGCCGAGTACCGCGCTTCCCTGGAGAAGTACTCGCGGGTCCTGCCGCTCGACGAAGCCGCCTGGCGCTCGTTCGCCGCGCGGATTCGCTTCCAGCGATGCGACTTTGCGGATCCGGCCGGATTCGACCGCTTGGCCAAGGTGCTCGAGGCGCTCGACCGCGAGCAGAACAGCCGCGGTAACCACCTCTTCTACCTCGCCACGCAGCCATCTGCGTTCGCCGAGATCGTTACCCAGCTTGGCCGGGTCGGGCTCGACCACGAAAAGCACGACGGAGGCTGGCGACGAATCGTCATCGAGAAGCCCTTTGGCCACGACCTCCAGTCGGCGATCCGCCTCAACCGGGAGGTCGGCAAGGTCTTCCGCGAGACGCAGATCTACCGGATCGATCACTACCTCGGCAAGGAGACGGTCCGCAACCTGCTCGTCTTCCGGTTCGGCAACGGGATCTTTGAGCCGATCTGGAACCGCCGCCATATCGACCACGTGCAGATCACCGTCGCCGAGTCGATCGGGGTCGAGAACCGCGGCGCGTTCTACGAGGAGACCGGCGCCAGCCGCGACTTCCTCCAGAACCATCTCCTCCAGCTGATGAGCCTCGTGGCCATGGAGCCGCCGGCAACGTTCGACGCCGACGCCCTCCGTGACGAAAAGGTCAAGGTCGTCCGGGCGATCGGCGAGATGACGCCGGACAAAGTCCGGAACGAGGTCGTCCGGGGCCAGTACGGCCCCGGCTGGGTCGCCGGCAAGGCTGTCCCCGGCTATCGCCAGGAGCCCGAGGTGGATCCCGAGTCTGAGACCGAGACGTATGTCGCCGCCCATCTCGAGGTCGACGACTGGCGCTGGTCGGGCGTCCCCTTCTACCTCCGCACGGGCAAGCGGCTTCCGAAACGGGCGACGGAGATCGCGATCCAGTTCAAGGAGGTCCCCCACCGGCTCTTCAAGGACTCGGCCGTGGAGCCCGACCCGAACCTGCTCGCGATGCGAATCCAGCCCGACGAGGGAATCATGCTGCGCTTCGGCGCCAAGGTGCCAGGTCTGGGCATCGACGTCCGGTCGGTGAACATGGACTTCACCTACGGGTCGGCGTTCTCGGTCGACTCGCCCGACGCGTACGAGACGCTGATCCTGGACGCGCTGCTTGGCGACGCATCGCTCTTCACCCGGGCCGACGAGGTCGAGGGTGCCTGGGCGATCGTGACCCCGATCATCGAGACATGGGCCAGCGACCCGCAACCCGACTTCCCCAACTACGAAGCGGGCACCTGGGGCTCCGAAGAGGCCGATCAAATGTTGGCCCGCGAAGGCCGGCGGTGGCGACGCATATGAACCGGCACCCTCAGCCACGAGCTGACGCCCGCACACCGAGGTCCAAGGCCGAGCTCCGCGAGGCCATTGGCCCGAGGTTTCGGCGGATCTGATGGCAGGCGCCCTTGCCCCCGCCCCGCAGGAGATGCGCTGGCGGTCCCGCGCGACCAGCATCGACGGGATCGAGGAGGAGCTTGCCCGGATCTGGGCCCAACCCAACCTCCACCCCGACGTCGACGGCGACGAGATTGCGGACCGCCACGTCGCCGCCCGGACCAGCGTGATGAACCTGGTCGTCATCGCCCGCCGACCGGAGGTTGGTGAACGCTGCGCGGCCACGATCGAGGACCTGACCGGTCGCCATCCGTCGCGGACCCTCATCGTGTCGCCCGCCGATCCCGACGGTCCCTCGTGGCTCGACGCCCAGATCCAGGCGCATTGCGTCCTGCCCCGCGAGAACGCGCCGGCGACCTGCGCCGAGACGATCTATCTGAACTGCGGCGGCGAGTCCGGCCGCCACCTCGACGCGATCGTCGCCCCGCTCCTCATCCACGACCTGCCGGTCACGGTCTGGTGGCCCGACGAGCCGCCGTTCGGGACCGAGCCCGCCAACGACGTCTTCGCGATGGCCGATCGCCTCGTCGTCGACGGCTCGACCTGGCACGGGACGGGCCTCGGCCAGATCCGCCAGCTGGCGGCGCTCCAGGAACGTCAGCCGATCGCCATCTCCGACTTCGCGCTCGTCCGCCAGTCGCGCTGGCGGGAGGCAATCGCGTCCATCTTCGACATCCCCGACTTCCTCCCCTACCTCCGTCACCTCCGCCGGATCAGCGTGACGTACGGGGTCCGCGACGAGGGCGCGGTCGAGACGACGAACGTCGTCAAGCCCGTCTACCACGTGGCCTGGCTGGCTTCCCGTCTGGGGATGCACGTGAAGCAGCCGCTCGCGCCGGTTGTGAGCCCCATCAAGCGCGCCCCGGCTCGGCACGGTAGAGCCGCCCCGCTGCCGAGCTTCGGCGGCGGCCTCGGCGCCACGCTTCGGCTCGATCGAACGGATGTCGCGGTGGTTGTCCGCCCAGTTCTGTCGGAGATGCCGCCCGGGACAACGCTCCGGATCGAGCTCCGCTCCGACTACCGCGGCTCGGAGCTGCGCGCCGACGTCACCGCGGAGCAGGACGCCGTTCACGCTCGCGTCTGGCTCGACGGTGTCCATTCGCTCGAGCGGGGCTTCAACGCGCCGCGCCGGACGGACGTCGACCTGCTGGCCGAGGCGATCGAGGCGGGCGGCCGCGACCCGGTCGCGGTCGGGGCAATCAGGATGGCCGGCGAGCTGGCCGGAGGGCCCGTGCCATGACCGTCAGCCCGGTCGCGAACGAACCGGAGATCGCGATCCGGCCCGACCCTGAGGCCTGCGCTCGGACGGCAGCCGAGATGATCGCTGCGGCACTGATCGACGCGGTGAGCGCCCGCGACCGCGCGCACTGGGCCACGACCGGCGGGTCCACGCCCGCTGCGATTTATCGCGACCTCGCCACGCCGCCCCTGCGCGATCGCGTGCCCTGGGAGTTCGTGGATCTGTGGTGGGGCGATGAGCGGTTCGTCCCGGCGGACCATCCCCTTTCGAATGCCAAGATCGCGCTGTCCGACCTCCTCGAGATCGGCGCGCTCAGCGGCCAGTCCGGGACCGGCTCCTACGGGACGGACGTCGTCGGTCATCGGACGGCCGGCGCCCCGATCCCGGCCGAAAACGTTCACCCCATTCCAACCGGGCAGGCGATCGCGGAGGGTCTCGGGCCCGAGTGGGCTGCCGAGCGCTATGTCGAGGCCCTCCAGGCCCAGGGACCGCCGATCGAGGGTCGATGGCCGGTGTTCGATCTCGTGCTTCTCGGGATCGGGCCGGATGGTCATGTCCTGTCGGTCTTCCCGGGTTCCGATACGTTCGACCGCGAGGAGGTGGCGCTGGCCGTGCCGGCGCCGACGCATGTCGAGCCGCACATTGCGCGGGTCACCCTCCACCCGGGGATCCTCGGCGTCGCGCGCCGGATCATCGTGGTCTCGCACGGCGCGGCAAAGGCGCCGATTCTCGCCGAGGTCCTGGGCTCGGAGCGTGACGAGCGGCGGTGGCCGGCCCAACTGGCGCGTCGCGCCGGAGCGACGTGGATCGTCGACGAAGCGGCGGCATCCGCGCTCCGTCGGTGACTGAACCGGCGACGACGGGCCCGGGCGCGATCGCGATCCGGCGCGCCGTCCCCGCCGATGCCCCGGCCGTGGCCGACGTCTACCTGGCGGCCTTCCACTCCACGTACGACTTCCGGCTCGCCCACACCGACGACGAGGTCCGCGGCTGGATTGCCGAGGACGTCGTGCCGCGGATGGAGAGCTGGGTCGCGGAGGAGGGCGGCCGGGTGATCGCGATGATGGTCCTCGACGAAGCGGGGATCGGGCAGCTCTACGTCGATCCGCCGTGGCACAGCAAGGGGATCGGCAGCCGCCTGGTGGAGCTCGCGAAGGAGCGGCGGCCGGACGGCCTCGAGCTCTACACGTTCCAGGTCAACGAGCGCGCCCGGCGGTTCTACGAGCGGCATGGCTTCTCAGTCGTGATGCTCGGCGACGGCTCGGGCAACGAGGAGCGCCAACCCGACGTGCTGTACCGCTGGCAGCCGTGACGGCCGCCCAGCGGAGCGTCACATCACCCGACGGCACGCCGATCGCGGTCTTCTCCTCAGGCGAAGGGCCTTCGCTGCTCCTCGTTCACGGCGCGACAGCCGACCACACGACGTGGCGATCGGTTGGGCCGGTGCTCGAGCGGCGGTTTCGTCTTCTGGCCGTCGACCGGCGTGGTCGGGCAGCGTCGGGCGACGGCCCTGCGTACTCGATTGAGCGCGAATACGACGACGTCGCCGCCGTCGCGGACGCGCTGGCCGACGAGGCCGGCGTGCCGGTCGACGTCGTCGGGCACTCGTATGGTGGGCGCTGCGCGCTCGGGGCCGCGCTCCTGACGTCGAGCATCGGCCGGCTCGTGGTGTATGAAGGCGCGCCGAGCCCGTCAGAGGCCGGTAGCGGCGTCGGGCGAGGCGGCGCGGGCTATCGGCCAGCGGGTGTAGAGCGCCGCATCGCCGACCTCGTCGCGGCGGGTGACCGCGACGCCGCGCTCGAGACGTTCATGCGGGAGATCGTCCGGATGCCGCCCGCCGACCTCGCCTCCTTCCGGGCGGACCCGATCTGGCCGGTTCGCGCGGCGGCGGTCGATACGACGCTGCGGGAGCTCGAAGGCGAGGCGTCGCCAGCGGCCTCGCTCGAAGCGCTGGCCGGAGTCGGCCAGCCTGTGCTCCAGCTCCTGGGCAGCGAGAGTGCAGCGCCGTTTCGCCAGGCGACGGAGGCGCTCGACGCGCGGCTTCGGGATGGCCGGGTCGTGGTGATCGATGGCGCGCGGCATGCGGCGCATCACACCCACGTCGACGCGTTCGCGGCCGCAGTCGAGTCGTTCCTCGGCGCAACGGACGTGGCAGACTGACCCGATGGATCTCTTTTTCTGGATCATCATCGGCTTCCTTGGCGGCGCCCTGTCGGGGGCCGTCGTCGGCGGCCGGACCGCGCGCGGCTGTCTCCCGAACGTCGTCGTCGGAATCCTGGGCGCGATCGTCGGCGGCTGGCTGGCCGGTCAGATGGGCTTCAACCAGGGCGAGGGCTTCATCGCCGCCGTTCTCGTCTCGTTCTTCGGATCGATCGTGGTCCGGGTCATTCTCGAGGCCGTCAGCCGGAGAGACTGAGCCGCAGCGTTCCCGATCCGGCGCGGCTACCATCACGGCATGACCGAAACGACGACGCCCGCGGGCGAGACGACCGAGCCCCCCACGGACCAGCGGCCCTACTCGCCGGGTCTGGAGGGCGTGCTCGCGGGCGAGACGGCCCTCAGCAAGGTGGACGGCGAACGAGGGCGGCTCCTCTATCGCGGCTACCGGATCGGCGATCTCGTCGAACGCGGGACGTACTCGGCGGTCGCGAATCTTCTCTGGACCGGCGACTGGTCGCCGGACCACCGCTTGCCGACCGGACCGATCTCCGACACGGTCCTCGACATCTTCCACGCCCTCCCGAGGACGACGAAGCCGATGGACGCACTGCGAACGGCCGTCTCGGCCTGGGGCGCGTCGCACGACCTGCCCTGGCCCCCGACGGTCGACCAGGCCCGGGTGCTGACATCGTTCGCGCCGTCCGCCCTTGCCGCGTTCGCCCGAATGCGCGAGGGCCTCGACCCGATCCAGCCGGATCCGACGCTCGACCTCGTCGGGGGCTTCCTCTATCAGCTCACGGGCCAGCGACCAGACCTGGCCACCGCTCGGGCGCTTGACGCCTATTTCATCGTCGGCGCCGAGCATGGCTTCAACGCCTCGACATTCACGGCCCGGGTGATCACCTCGACGCGTTCCGACATCGCATCGGCGGTTGCCGGGGCGATCGGCACGATGAAGGGGCCGCTCCACGGGGGCGCTCCGTCGGAGGTCGTCGACCAGCTGGCGAAGGTCGGCTCGGTCGAGCACGCGGAGGAGTGGGTCCGCGGCGCCCTCGACCGCGGCGAGCGGCTCATGGGCTTCGGGCATCGGGTCTACCGGGCGTACGACCCGCGAGCGGCCGCGCTGCGCAAGGTCGCCGAGGGCATGGAGCACAAGCCCGACTGGCTCCAGCTCGCGATCCAGGTCGAGGACGTCGCGTTGCGGGTCCTCGCCGAGCGCCACCCGGAGCGCGCCATCAAGACGAACGTCGAGTTCTACGCGGCACCCGTGCTCATGGGCGTCGGTCTGACCCCCGACCTCTTCCCGGCGACGTTCTCGCTCGCCCGCCACGCCGGCTGGACCGCCCACGTCCTCGAGCAATCGGCCGACAACCGCCTGATCCGCCCCGACGTGCGCTACATCGGCCCCGCGGAGCGCGACCTCCCGGCCTAGCGAGAAGCGGTAGCTGCTTCGAGGGCGTGGCTTCCCGAGGTCGCCGCCATCCGCGATGGGTCGTTCGCGGCGCGGCACCCGGCGATCGTGCGCCGCAAACGTGACCGGCGGGCATTGCTGCGCGGCCGAATCGAGATGCGTTCAACCAAGCGAAACAATCCGGCTAGGCCGCTACGGGACCAAGTAGTTCCGCATGCATGGACGTATCACAAGATCGGCCCCAGCCGCGGGCCGATAGTCGAGAGCTTGGCGCGGGCGCTGCGGGCGCTAAAGCCAGCCGCGTCTCCGGAAAACCACGACGAGGACGATGAGCATCACGGCCATCAACCCGATGATCAGCCAGAACGCATACGGCGTCCCTTCGCCCGGGACTGGCACGTTCATTCCGTAGATGCTCGCGATGAGCGTGAGGGGCAGGATGATCACCGACGCCGCGGTCAGGATCCGGAACGAGTCGTTCAGGCGGTGCGAGAGGACGGACTCGTTCGTGGACTCCAACGCCTCGACCACCTCCTTGTAGTTCTCGAGCGTGTCCCAGATCCGCTCGGCGGCGTCGGAGATGTCGTCGAAGTAGATCTCGAGCTCTTCCGCGAGGTAGCGCTGCTTCGTCCGCTCGAGATCGCGGAGCACGGCGCGCTGGGGGCGGACAATCTTGCGGAAGTTGATGATCTCCTGCTTCGCGTTCGAGAGTTCGCGGACGATCTCGGACGAGCGGCCCTCGAAGATGTCGTCTTCGAGCCGATCGAGCTTGTTGCCCATCTTGCGGAGCATCGGGAACGACGAGTCGACGTTCGTGTCGACGATCTTGTAGAGCAGGTAGCCCGAGCCCTTCGAGAAGTTCTGCTCGCGGAGATCCTCGCGCGTCCGAAGCCGCTCGAACATCGCGCTGAGCGGCGGCAGCGGCGTGTCGGGCAGCGTGATCAGGTAGTCGGGCCCGATGAAGAGGTCGAGCTCGGCCGACAGCAGCCGCCCGGTCGCCTTCTCGAAGATCGGGAACTGCAGGACGATGAAGATGTAGTCGTCGTACGAGTCGAGCTTCGGGCGCTGGTTCCGGGAATAGACGTCCTCGAAGTCCAGCGGGTGGAAGTTGAAGTGCTGCTCGAGCCACTCGCGGTGGGCCAGGCGCGGCTCTTCGATGTGGATCCAGCGCAGTCCGCTTGCCTCGATGACCTCCGGCTCAGCCGCCGACTCTACGTCTCCGGGCAGGACCGCACTACCCGGGACGCCACGGCGAAGGCGAGGGCGTGGGAGCGGCAGGTTCGGCATCGACTGGGAGGCTTCATAGGTAGGGGTTCCGGCGCAATCCTAGCCTCTCGCGGGTGTGTCCGTACCACCGTCCGTTCGTACGGGTCTCGTCCATGCCCGGCCGCGGGATTGGCACGCCGGGCGAGCCAAGCGGCGGCCGAGACGGCCTTGGAGGGCCGAATCGGGGCCTTCCTTCGTCGTTTGGCACGCCCGGCGAGCCAACGGGCGGCGTGGGCTCCCCGCCCGGCGGCCTCGGGTTCAGCCGCCTGGAGGGACCTCGAGCCAGCCCTCACGCAGCGCGCGTGTCGCGAGCTCC
The DNA here is from genome assembly GCA_031369845.1 of Chloroflexota bacterium. Classification (GTDB taxonomy): domain Bacteria; phylum Chloroflexota; class Limnocylindria; order Limnocylindrales; family CSP1-4; genus CF-46. The sequence goes on along the minus strand of JANMPL010000158.1, from coordinate 1,705 downwards.
GTCCGGGATGCGAGGTCGAACCGCTCGAACAGCCGGCGCAGGTGCGACTCGACGGTCTTGGGCCCGATCCCCAGCCTCGTCGCGATCTCGTCGTTCGAGCGGCCGTCGACGACGAGCCGGACCACGTCGAGCTCCCGTTCGCTCAATCGGGCGATCGGGCCGGAGCGGCCAGGTCGAACACCGAACGCGAGGCCGCCCGCGGCCGCCCGCCGGATCGCGTCGAGGAGCTCCGCGATCGGCGCGGTCTTGAGGACGAACCCCGACGCCCCGAGGCGGAGTGCCGCCTCCGCGTACTGCGGGTAGTCGTACGACGTCAGGACGATGACGGCCGGGCGTGTCTGCGACGGAACGGCGGGAGTCAGCCAGCGGAGGCCGCTGTCCGAGCCGAGACGGATGTCGAGGAGCACGACGTCGACCGGCGCGCCGCTCACGAGCGCCTCGGCCTCTTCGAGTGACGACGCTACGCCGGCGACTTCGAACCCGGGTTGAGCCGCGAGCAGCGCCGCGGTCCCTTCCCGCAACACGGGGTGGTCGTCGACGATGGCGATGCGGATCGGCGGCAGCGGCGACGCGGACGCGTCCTCCAGGATCACCGCTGGCGCCACTCCAGCGCAACATGGGTCCCGCCACTCGGCCAGCGGCGGATGTCGAGGATCGCGCCGATCGCCTCCGCCCGCTGCTGCATGTTCAGCAGCCCGAAGTGCCCACCCTGCTCCGCGGCCGTTCCGGCGTTTGCGGCAATCCCGGGCCCGGCGTCATCGATCGACAGCGAGACGCCGGAATCCGTCGCTCGATACCGAACCACGATCGGCGGCCGGCCGTGCTTGACGGCGTTCGCCAGGGCCTCCTGGGCGACACGGAAGATCGCCAGCTCGACGTCGGGTGGGGGCCGCGTCCCGTCGGTCCGTTCCAGCCGCACCTCGCCGCCGGCGAGCCGCTCAATCCGCAGGACAAGCCAGTCCAGCGCCGGCCCGACCCCGAGGTCGTCGAGGATCGGCAGCCGCAGATCGCCGCAGATCGCCCGAAGGCGGTCGGCCACGGTCCGGCCGAGCTCCGCTCCCTCCGTGTCGCCGGCCGTCTCGAGCCGCCTGACGAGCAGCGTCAGCTCCTGGAGCGCCTCGTCGTGGATGTCGGCCGCGAGCCGTGCGCGCTCCGCCTCCGTCGCGGCGACGATGAGGTCGCGCTGGAGCTGGGCGCGGGTCACGAGCCTGGCCAGAGGGCGGACGGTGAAGCGCCCGGCTACCGCGATCGCGCCTAGCCAGAGCGCGATCGGCCAGAGGTACGGCGGGCGGTCGGTGGCGAGCGCGAAGAGCGGCGTCGCCCCGGCGATCGCGAGCTCCGTGGATTGCATCAGTCGGCCGCTCGTGATCCCCGCGACGCGCAGTCCGCCCAGGTCGAGCGGACCCGCGGCCGCCAACCCCGGGACCAGCGGTATCGCCCCGATCGACGCCCAACGGAGCAGCTCCACGTCCGTGCCGAAGGCCCTGCTCGTCACCGCGAAGATCACGCTGACGGCCCCGACGACCGTTAGCATCGCGATCGCCAGCAGGATGCGCCGGCGATCGTGCTCGTCCTCGATCCGCTCGGCCAGCCCGAGGGCAAGGGGAATCATGGCAACAACGGTCAACAACCCGCCGAGGATCACGAGGTTGGGGCTCATCGTCGCCATCAGCGGCCGGACGAGGAGCGGCGTCGCCGCCGCCGC
>JANMPL010000145.1:0-4290 GCA_031369845.1 Chloroflexota bacterium | reverse complement strand
CGGGGTGGCCCTCAGGGAAAGCCGCCAGGCCTTGGGCTTGAGGCAGTCGGACGCTGCCGACCGGGCCGGCGTCTCGCAGGCGTTCTGGAGTCTCGTCGAGCGTGGCGGCGGGGGTAGCGCGTCGCTTGAGACACTCGCGTCATGCGCGGCCGCAGTGTCGACTCAGCTTGCCGCGTTCCTCGAGGCGATGCCCGGAGCCACCATTCCTCGGGATATCGAGCACCTTCGCCGACAACAGCTGGTAATCGCATCGGCCGCCTTGGGCGGTTGGTCGGCGAGGCCGGAGCGACCGATCGACCCGGCGGCTGGCCGGTCGCGATCGATCGACGTTCAATTGGAACGAGCAGCCCGCCACGAGATCGCCGTGATCGAGATCGAGGACCTGCTCGCGGACGGCGGCCAGGCCATGCGCGGGCTCGAAGACAAGGTGGCCGCTGTCCGGCGGAGCGTCGGACCGGGCTGGTTGGTTTGCGGATTGCTCATCCTTCGCTCGACTATGCGAAACCGCGGCCTCGTCCGTGAGCTCCGTGACCTCTTCGCAACGAGGTTTCCGGCTTCGTCAGACGCGTGGCTGGCAGCGCTTCGCGATCCGACCGCCCCGATGCCTCGTGATGACGGATTGGCTTGGTCGAGCGTCAGCGGCGACCGACTCTTTGCAGCAAGGCTCGGCGGAGCTGGGACGGTAGGCGCGACGACGCAACGGCGTCGGGCTTGATACCGCACGATGCGGCGATGCCCACCGATGTCCATCGCAACCGGACGCTCTGGCTGCTGTCGATCGCCCACGCGGTGAACCACGCCCAGGCGGTGCTGCTGCCCCTCGTCTACATCCGGATCATCGCCGAGTTCGGCGTCACCGCCGACATCATCGCGCTGCTCGCGGCTGCCGGGAGCGTCGCGTCCGGAGCTGTCCAGCTGAGCTACGCAAAGCTGACGCGGATGATCTCGCGACGGAAGCTGCTCGCGGCGGGCGGGATCCTGTTCGGGGGCGGGTTCGCGGCCCAGGCGGCTGCTACTTCGTTTGCGGCCTTCGCCCTCGTCAACGTCGTCTCGCGGATCGGCGGGTCGCCGCAGCACCCCGTTGGCAACGGGCTGCTCGCGGAGCAATTCCCGGAGCACCAGCGCGGCTTTGCGATCAGCGCACACATCTCCGGCGGCAACGTCGGAACCGTCGTCGTCGCGCTCCTCGGTGCGCCGCTCATCGCCAACCTCGGCTGGCGCGAGACCGTCGTCCTGTTCGGCCTTCCCGCTATCATCATCGCCCTCGGGATCCTGCTGTTTGTCCGGGAGAGCGGCCACGACCAGGCAGCGGCCGTCGCTCACGGCAGCGTCCGCGAGGCGTTCGGGACGATCCTCCGCGATCCCGACCACCGCTGGATCTACCTCGCCTCGGTGCTGGGCGGCGGCGGCCGCGGCCTCGGGGTCGTCAACCTCTTCGCGCTGCTCTATCTCACGCGCGTCCTCGGCCTTCCGGCCGCAACGACAGATGTGATGTACGGCGGGCTCATCGTCCTCTCGGTCCCGATGCCGCTGATCGCCGGCTGGCTGTCCGACCGCCTCGGGCGGAAGCCCGTCATCATCGGTGCCTACGTCGGTGGCGCGATCGGGTTCGTGTTGTTCCTGCTCGTCGGATCCAACCTCGCGGGCCTGTGGGCCGGCATTTTCGTGATGGGTCTCTTCAGTTTCGCCGAGAGCCCGCAGCTACAGGCGCTCCTCGCCGACATCGCCCCGCCGACGATCCGCGACGCATCGTTCGCCCTCTACTTCACGCTCGCCTTCGGCGTGGGCTCGCTGTGGACGGCGCTGTACGGACTGATCATCGGGGCGGCCGGGGAGAGCCTCGGGCTGCCGATCGTGTTCGGGCTCATGGCGGCGTCGTTCATCGCCGCGGCACTGGCGGTCCTGCCGGTTCGAGCGGGGCGCCGACGCCCGGCGTAGGGGACCGTGAGTGCTATCATGCGCGGGCCCTCAACGGGCATCCGGTCGGGGCGTGGCGCAGCTTGGTAGCGCGTATCGTTCGGGACGATAAGGTCGTGGGTTCAAATCCCGCCGCCCCGACCACCCCTCCTCAGCGGCCCGCCATCCTGCGCTGCGGCCGAGTCGGCGGCACGGGCCGCCCGATCTCCACGGATCGCGCTGAACCCCCAGCGCCCTGCGGGGCCGCCAGCGGAACGTGCCACGCGATCTCGTCGTCCTCCTGAATGCCGCGCGGCCAGGGCAGGGTCCTGCGCCAGAAGTCCTCGTGGCCGACTTCGCCGAGTGGCCAGAGCGAGGTGGGGTCGACCCCGACGAACCGGGCCGCGAGCAGCGCAAACGCGGTCAGCCCCACCACGATTACCGCGAGCATCAGGATCTCGCTCGTAGTTCGACTCCCAGAGACGAGTCCCGGAATCCTACACCCGGCCTTGGCGCCTACTTCTTCGCCGGCATGCTCGCAGCATGGGCAAGGCCGCGCTCGACCCAGCGGGCGATCGCGGGGTCATCGGTGACCTCGGCCGACGGAATGACGACGAACGACTTCATCGGCCGGCCCGGCATCGGCTCGAAGCTGCCGGCGCCCGCGGCCTTCGCCTCCGCGATCTCGCCGTCGGGCAGGCGGACGACCCAGTGCTCGGCGAACAGCCCCGTCGCCATGTTGCCGCCGACGAACGCGGCCGGGTAGCCGAACATCTTCTTGCGCTCTGCGTCGGGGTAGCGATCCATCACCGTGCCGAACCGCTCGACGAGCTCGGACGGTGACTTCGAGAACGACGGCCTCGCGGGCTTCGGCATGGCACTCCTCCTTGGTGATCGATCAGGTCAGTCGTGGACCGGGAACTCGGCGGCCAGGCCCTTCTCGAGCCAGACGAGCGCCTGCTCGGCGTAGTGCGGGCCGGCTTCAGCCAAGTCCCAGCGGTCGTCCTCGGCGATGCCCGCGACAATCCGACGATAGCTTTCGACCTGGTGGAGGGCGCCGAGAGGAAGAGCTAACAGGACGGCCTCCTCGAGCGCGTCGGGCTCCAGGACGTCCGACCACGCCGCGAGATAGGCATCGACGCATGCCCGCCGCGCCGCCACGTCAGCCGTTCGCCCGACGTAGGTGACGAGGTCGAGAAACGGATGGCCGATGCAACTGTCCGACCAGTCGAAGACGATCGAGCGGGCGTTGACGTCGGCGACGTTCCAGGGGTGGAGATCTCCGTGGACGATCGTTTCGGGCGGCCCGATCGCGCTCAGCCGCTCGCACGCTTCGACGAGCCTAGGGATCGCGGCCTCGAGCTGGTGCCTGGATTCGGGCTTCATCGGGGCGAGCAGCGGCAGCTCCGGCAGCCCGGGGATCTGCGAGGCGAGCTCGGCCAGGCCGCGCCGCTCGAAACCGGCGGCCGCGAGCTCATCGGTTCGACGCAGCCAGCGGCGCTGAATAGCGGCCTGCGCGGCGAGCCCGTCCGGCCATCGACCAACCGGCGCGTCGCCGACGAAGGACTTGCCGATGTCGCCCATGAGGAGCCAGTTTTCCGCCTCCTCGACGGCGACCACGTTCAGGAGCCGGTCCGGGTCGGTTGCTGCCAGGACCCGCGTGATGGCGGGCTCGGTCGGGAAGACCGGCGAACACGCCTTCAGGAAAAACGCACCATCGGCGGTCTCGCCGCGGATGACGGCCGACAGGCCCCACAGCGCATGCATCTGCGGCGCCGCGACGAGCGGGCTACTGATCGCGACGAGGCGATCCGCCATCCAGGCCGAGGCACGCGCCAACCAGCCGGGTTGTGACCACGGCGGCCGGCCTGGGCCGGTCGCGGTCCCATCGAGCTCGGCCAACCAGCGGCCGAGATAGGGCCGCGCGAGCGCGGGCTCGGCCGTTGCCGCGAGGGACGGCGTCAGCGATCGCCACGCAAGGCCGTCGGGGGCCGGCGGCTGCCCGTCCGGTTGCTCGCCAAGTGGCTCCAGCTCGACGAGGGCGAGGACGGGCTCGCCGCGACCGGTGAGGGGCACGATTCGCAGGAGCGGTGGGTGACCGTCGCCGAGGAAACCTGCGATCGCCGTCAGGATCGACGAGGTGCGCGCCTCGCCGTCGGCGGCGATGCGCGGCAGGGACAGTTCCTGCCCGATACCGCCCGCTGAAGCCACCACGGGCCCCTCGCCGAGCGGCAGGAGGAGGACGATCTCGAAGCCCGCCTCGGCGCCCTCTTCGGTCACCCGGCTACCGGTCGTCCAGGTTGGGGGCCAGCCAGCGGGCCATCGTTTCGAGGTCGACACCCTTGCGCACGGCGTAGTCGGCAAGCTGGTCCTTGCCGATCCGGCCGAGGCCGA
>JANMPL010000103.1:0-5835 GCA_031369845.1 Chloroflexota bacterium | reverse complement strand
CGAGTGTGCCGTCCGCTGGCGGGACGCCGGGGTCGTCGGGTTCGACATCGCCGGGCCTGAGGCTGGCTACCGCCCGACTCGCCACCTGGACGCCTTCGAGTACATCCGTCGGGAGAACTTCCACATCACGATCCACGCCGGTGAATCGTTCGGGCTGCCGTCGATCTGGGAAGCGCTCCAGTTCTGCGGAGCGGAGCGGCTGGGCCACGGCGTCCGGATCGTCGACGACATCCACGTTCGCGACGACGGCTCAGTCGAGCTGGGGAGGCTTGCGGCGTTCGTCCGCGACCGGCGCGTGCCGCTCGAGATGTGCCCCACCTCGAACGTCCACACGGGCGCGGCGCCGTCGATCCGGGAGCACCCGATCGACCTGCTCCGGCGCCTCCGCTTCCGGGTCACGCTCAACACCGACAACCGGTTGATGAGCGGCGTCTCGATGTCGTCCGAGTTCGCGGCGTTGGACGAGGCGTTCGCGATCGGGCTTGGCGAGATGGAGTGGCTGACCCTCAACGGGATGAAATCGGCATTCGCCCCGTTCGACGAGCGGCTCCGGATCATCAACGAGGTCGTCAAGCCGGGCTACGCGCGGCTGCGCTCGCGCGAGTCGCAGGTCGTCACGGGCTGAGCGCCGAGTAGCGGAAGGTAGCGGCGGCCCGCGGCCCGGATTCCGCCACCCCCTGGCCGGATTCTCGTGCGGCGAGCGCATGCGACGAGCGGAGCATGCCTCTGGCCTCGAAGTGCACGCTTGGCACGCCCCACGAGCAGGAACCGACAGAAATGCCCTCGGACGCGCCGGATTCGGGCCGAATCGGCCGCTGGCTGTGTCCAACACGTCGCATGTGCTCATGGGGCGAGAATCCGAGCGACGCCGACGTGATCGGGGCCCTCCTACCGCCTAGCTGGCCAAATAATCCCCCGGGGACTATTAGGACCCATCCGTGCGGCGCGGACGGATGGCTGGAGCCGTTCGAGGCCGCCGGTTCGTCCTTGACGGCTTACAGACAGCCGAATTTGGTCGACTCGGGCGTGCTGGAGGCGCACAGCTGACCCATTTCCTGGCCCACCAATCCTGGGGTGGATATCTGGCCAATTGGGCGGCCAGAGGCGCGGCGAAGGCCCCGCGCCCGTGCGGGACGGCGCGACGGCCCGCGAGCGAGCTCAGTCCGTGTGGAACACCTCAGGGATCGTCTTCCACCACGATCCCGGTTCGCGATCGGGGAGCGGCTCCTGCATCGCGTCCGTGAGCTTCCACCACTCGATGACCGTCGGATCGGCCGCCATCGCTGCCATGTCGGTCACGAAGTCGTCCCCGCCATACTCGAAATAGGCGAACAGCTGCGGCCCGTGCCGGAAGATCGAGTAGTTGCGGATGTTGGCCGCCCGGATGGCCGCCAGGACGCCGGGCCACGTCTCGGCGTGGAGGCGCTCGTACTCGTCGATTCGGTCAGGTTTGACCCCGATGACCTGCCCGAACCGCCTCACCCCGCCCACTCGGCGCCGTCCGGGTAGCGGTATCGCTCGAGCGATTCCGGGAGCATCTGCGCGCTGTAGCCGGGCTTCGACGGCACGACGTAGTGCGCATCGCGGATCACGACCGGGTCGACGAAGTGCTCGTGGAGATGGTCCACGTACTCAATCACGCGTCCTTCGAGCGACCCGCTGACGCAGACGTAATCGACGACCGACAGGTGCTGGACCAGCTCGCACAGTCCGACGCCGCCGGCATGCGGACAAACCGGCACGCCGAATTCGGCCGCCATGAGAAGCACGGCGAGGACCTCGTTGACGCCGCCGAGACGGGCCGCGTCGATCTGGCAGATCGACAGCCCACCGGCCTGGAGGAACTGCTTGAACATCACCCGGTTGTGGACGTGCTCACCCGTCGCGACGAGGATCGGTGCCACGGCCCGCGCGATCGTCGCGTGGCCGAGGATGTCATCCGGGCTCGTCGGCTCCTCGATCCAGTACGGGTTGAACTCGGCCAGCTGCGCCATCCAGCCGATTGCCTCGTCCACGCCCCATCGCTGGTTGGCGTCCACGGCCATCATCCGGTCGGGCCCGATCTCCTCGCGGATGATCCGCGCCCGCCGCCGATCGTCCTCCACATCGGCCCCGACCTTGAGCTTGAACGCGGTCCAGCCGTCGGCCAGCGCCTCGCGGCACAGCCGCCGGATCTTCTCGTCGGAGTAGCCAAGCCAGCCGACCGAGGTCGTGTAGGCGGGATAGCCATCCCGCCGGAGCTCAGCCTCCCGAGCCGCGCGTGTGGGGGCGAGCGCGCGCAGCCGTTCGAGAGCCCGCTCCGGCGGGAGGGCGTCGGAGATGTACCGGAAGTCGATGAGTGCGACGAACTCCTCCGGGCTCATGTCGACGAGCAGCTTCCAGAGCGGCTTGTCGGCCTGCTTCGCGAAGATGTCCCAGACCGCGTTGACCACGGCCGCGGTCGCCAGATGGATGACGCCCTTCTCGGGCCCGATCCAGCGCAGCTGGCTGTCGCCGGTGAGCTCGCGCCAGAAGCCGCCCATGTCGGCGAACACGTCGTCGGTGGAGCGGCCCAGGACGAGCGGCTCCAGCGCCCTGACGCCGGCCACGACGACCTCCGTGCCGCGACCGATCGTGAATGTCAGGCCGTGGCCCTCGAGACCGTCCGCTCCGTCCGTCCGCACGATGACGTAGGCCGCGGAGTAGTCCGGGTCCGGGTTCATGGCATCGGAGCCGTCGAGCGAGCGAGACGTGGGGAAGCGGATGTCGAGGACATCCAGGGCAGTGATCGTCGCCATCAGGCGGCTCCCGGTGCGGAGCACCCGGCCCGTTGCGCGGTGCGATTGTCTGGGGGCCGTCCTGACAGGACAGCCCCCGTGATTGCCAGGCTCAACTTGGAGCTACTCGTAGAGCAGCGCCGCGATCGCAGGATCGTCGATGTTGGTCTTGTCGTAGTAGTGGAAGCCCGTGTCGATCGTCTTCGGCAGCGTCTCGCCGTTGATCGCCTTGACCGCCGACTCCACGCACTTGTACCCAATTCCGATCGGGTCCTGGGTGATCGCGCCGGCCTCGGTCCCGGCCCGGATCGCATCCATCTGCTGCTTCCCGGAGTCGTAGCCGATGACGGTGATCTTGCCCTCGGAACCCGACTCCTTGACGCCGTTGAGGACGCCGATGATCGAGCCTTCGTTGGCCCCGAAGAAGCCCTTGAGGTTCGGGTGAGCCTGGATGATCGTCTTGGCAAGGTCGGTCGACTTGAGGTGGTCGCCGCCGCCGTACTGCGTGTCGACGATCGTGATGTTCGGATGGTTGGCGGTGATCTCGTCGGTGAAGCCCTTGACCCGGTCGATGCCAGTCCGGCTCGTCTGGTCGTGGGCGATGATCGCGACCTCGCCGGCGTCGCCAATCAAGCCGGCCATCTTTTTGGCCGCCTCGGCGGCAGCGGCGATGTTGTCCGTCGCCGCGGTCGTCACCGGAATGTCGCTGTCGACGCCGGAGTCGAAGCCGACGACCGGAATGTTCTCGGTCTTGGCCCGCTCGAGGAGCGGGATCGCTGCCTTGCTGTCGAGGGCGGCCAGGCAGATTGCCGCAGGCTTCTTGTCGAGCGCCGCCTGGAGCATCTCGATCTGCTTGTCGACCTCCGACTCGCTCGCAGGTCCCTCGAACGTGATCTCGGCATTGAGATCGGCTGCCGCCTTCTCGGCGCCGGATTTGACCGCCTGCCAGAACTGGTGCTGGAAGCCTTTCGAGATGACGGGGATGTAGGGTTTCGCCCCCGTCCCGGGCGACGAGCTCCCGCCCGCCGACGACGCGGATGGCGCCGCAGCCGACGAGGGCGCGTTCGACGCGCCGCCACCACTGCAGGCCGCCAACACGATCGCCATCGACGCGGCGACAGCCAGGATCCTGGATGTTGCTCTCATTCCACTCCTCCTTGATTCCGTTGACTTGGTACCGCCCAGACTGGCCTCGGGGACCGATGGCCAGCGTGATTGGTCGACATGTGTGCCCGTCTACGCTCGCTGACGCCGGCGGACGACGTCCAAGTAGACAGCCAGGATGACGATGCCGCCGGTGACGACGATCTGCCACTCCTGCGGGACGGACAAGATCCGCAGGCCATTTGTCAGCGTGCTGATGATGAAGGCGCCGATGACGGTGCCGAGGATTGAGCCCTCGCCGCCGCTCAGCGAGGTGCCGCCAATGACGGCGGCCGCGATGGCGTCGAGCTCGTAGCCCTGGCCGAGGGACGGCTGAGCGGAGTTGAGACGGGCCGCGATCAACACGCCGGCCAGCCCGGCGAACAGCCCGCAGGTCGTGTAGACGGCGATTTTCCAGCGGTCGACGCTGACCCCGGACAGCCGTGACGCCTCCTCGTTGCTGCCGAGGGCAAAGGTGTAGCGGCCGAGAATCGTCTTCGACAGGACGAGGCTTGCGACGAGGGCGGCACCAAAGAGGACGAGCACGATGTTGGGGATCGCCAGGCCCGGAATGATCGATCCGATCAATGACCCCATCGCGCCCTGGTTGACCTCAGGGTTGTCGTTGAAGTAGATCGGCTTGAGACCCGAGATCACGAGTGCGAAGCCCTTGGCGACGTTGAGCATCCCGAGCGTGGCGATGAACGGCGGGATATGGAAACGGGCGATCAGGATCCCGTTGGCAACGCCTGCCAGGCCGCCGGTCGCGATGCCGCCCACAATCCCGACCGGGACGGGCAGGTCCATGTCCGTGATCAGGACACCGGTCATCACCGCGGAGAGGGTCATGACGGTACCGATCGAGAGATCGATGCCGCCGCTGATGATCACGAACGTGACGCCAAGCGCGAGCACCCCGTTGACCGCGGTCGCGAGCAGGATGCCGATGATGTTGTTGAACTGAAGGAAATTCGGGGACGCGACCGAGAACACGACGATCAAAACGATCAGGGCACCGAACGCCAGCAGGCGCTGGATCGCGTCGGAGCGGACGAGGGCCCGCGGTCGAGCGAGCGTGATGTTCATCAGGCGGCCGCCGGACGCTGCGTGGCGTAAGCCATGATCGTCTCCTGAGTCGCCTCGGCCGCCGGCAGGATGCCCGTGATGCGGCCCTCGCACATCACCGCGATGCGGTGGCTCATCCGGAGGATCTCGGGCAGCTCCGACGAGATCATGATGATCGCCTTGCCGTCCCGGGCGAGGTCGTTGAGCAGCCGGTAGATCTCGCTCTTGGCTCCGATGTCGATGCCTCTTGTCGGCTCGTCGAAGATCAGGATCTCGGTGTCGGCCGTGAGCCACTTGCCGACGACGACCTTCTGCTGGGTGCCGCCCGAGAGGTTGCGCACCTTCTGGCGGAGGCTCGGGGTCTTGATCGCCAGGTTCGTCACCTGGCGCTGCGTTGCCGATCGGGTCAGGCGGCTATTGATCCGGCCCAGCCAGCCCACGAATCGCCGCAACGACGCGAGCACGATGTTCGATTCGACATCCATCCCCAGGGCCAGCCCGAAGCGCTTGCGATCCTCCGAGAGGTAACCGATGCCATGCCGGACGGCGTCAGCCGGGCTCGCGATCCGGACCGGCGTGCCATGGACCAGGATCTCGCCCGAGTCCGCGCGGTCCGCGCCGAAGATGGCCCGGGCTACCTCGGTTCGCCCCGCACCGATGAGGCCGGCGAAGCCTAGGATTTCGCCGCGCCGCAGCTCGAAGCTGACGTCGCGGACCATGCGACCCCGGTTGAGGTGGCGGACCTCGAGAACGACCTCGTCCTGGGCGTTCTCGGGAATCTCGGTCGCTTCCTCGAAGATCGTCCGGCCGACCATCATGCTGATGACCTGCTCGAGGCGCGCCTCCGCGGTCGGGAGCGTCGCCACGTAGC
>JANMPL010000087.1:0-6369 GCA_031369845.1 Chloroflexota bacterium | reverse complement strand
CGCGCCGACGAGACGACGCTCCTGGCGGCGACGCTCGTCGCCCAGACCGCCTACGAGCTGTTCGCCGACCCGTTGCTGGTTGACGCCGCCTGGCGGGAGTTCCGGGGCGAGGGCTGATCGGGCTGGGCGGGGCCGGCGGCGCCCCAGCCGGGTGCTAGGATGCGGACCGGCGCGCCCCGCTGGACGCTGGATGCGAACCGGCGGCGCCCCCAGCGAGACGACGCTCCGATCGGCAGCCCCACGGGCCGATCCGTCTGTCTCCGGAGGACTTCGTGGCTGAGCGCCCCCACGACCCCGACGCCTCGTCCGACCGCGACTTCGCCGCGGCCAACGGCTGGGACCGTGAGTTCGAGACCTACAGCGACTTCGAGCTGCCTACCTACGTCGGCCCGACGACGTTCATGAACCTGCCGTGGATCACTGACCCGCTGCAGCTGATCGCGCGTGGCGTCGACGTCGCGATCATCGGGGCGCCGTTCGACGATGCGGTCAGCCACCGACCGGGGGCGCGCTTCGGGCCGCGGGCCATTCGGGAGGCGCAGTACACGTCCGGCTCGATCTATTCGCTCCAGCTCGACATCGAGCCGTTCGAGCTGCTGACCGTCGTCGATGCCGGCGACGCGAACATCGTCCCGGCCTGGATCGAGCGCGGCCACGCTCTCATCTACCGCAAGGTCCACGAGGTCGCCCGAACGGGCGCGATCCCGATCGTCCTCGGGGGCGACCACTCGATCACCTGGCCATCCGCGACGGCCGTCGCCGAGGTCCGCCGGCCCGGCAGCGTCGGGATCGTCCACTTCGACGCTCACGCCGACACCGCCAACGACGACTGGGGCGTCCTCGCCGGCCACGGCACCCCGATGCGACGGCTGATCGAATCGGGCGCCGTTCTCGGCAAGAACTTCGTCCAGGTCGGACTCCGGGGCTATTGGCCGCCCCTCGATGTCTTCGAGTGGATGCAGGAGAATGGCCTGCGCTATCACTTCATGAAGGAGATCGAGGAGCGCGGTGCCGATGCCGTGGTCGACGACGCGATCGCCGAGGCGCTCGACGGGGCCGATTCGATCTACCTGAGCATCGACATCGACGTCGTCGATCCGGGGCTCGCCCCGGGGACCGGCACGCCAGAGCCCGGCGGCCTGATGACTCGCGAGCTCCTCAGGGCGATCAGGCGGATCGTCGCGGCCGTGGATCTTGCCGGGATGGACATCGTCGAGGTCTCGCCGCCCTACGACCACGCTGAACAGACGGCGATGATCGGCAACCGGGCGGCGCTCGAGGCGATCAGCGCCCTCGCTGTCAAGCGCCGCGACGGGGCGGCGGTCCGCTTCGAGCGCCCCGTTTAGGCCGGCATGGCCGACAAGACGCATTCGTCCGGCGACGCATTCGCCCGGCTCTACGACCTCGATCTCGTCGAGGATCCAGGCGATCTCGACCTGTACCTCGCCCTCGCGGCGAGGACCGGCGGGCCGATCCTCGAGCTGGGATGCGGGACCGGGCGCGTTGCCGTTCCGTTGGCTGCTGCCGCCAACGAGGTCACCGCGGTCGACATCGATCCCGCGATGCTCGGTCGGGCACGGCGACGGGCAGACTCGGGGGGCGCCGCGATCGCTCAGCGAATCGAGTTCGTCGAGGCTGACCTCCTCGGCCTGGAGCTCCCGTCCGCGGGCTCGTTCCGGCTCGCGATTATCGCCCTGAACTCGCTGTTCCTCTTGGCCACGCGGGCCGCTCAGCGGGAGGCGTTCGCGACGATGGGCCGCCACCTTGCCCCGGGTGGCCTCGCGGTCGTCGACATCTGGCTGCCCGACGCCGACGACCTCGCCCGCTTCGACGGCCGGTTGATCCTCGAGTACGAACGGCAAGACCCGGAGTCGAAGGCCCTCGTGACGAAAGTCGCGGCCGCCCAGCACGATGCTGCGAGCGGCATCGTCAACCTGACGTCGATCTACGAGGAGGGCGACCAGGGGGCGTCACCCGCGAGATTCGTCCGTCGCGACGCCCTCCGGCTCGTCTCGGCGGACGAGCTCCGCGACTTCGCCGAGAGTGCCGGGCTCGAGGTCGAGACACTCGCAGGGAGCTACGACATGGAGCCGCTCGGCGCCGGCAGCGAGCGGGCGATCATTGTCGCTCGTCGATGAGCAGCCCGCGCCGTCACGCGACCCGGACTTCCGGGCCGGGTAGGGGAGCGCCCTCAGCTTGGTACACTCGGGCCAATGGCATCAAGTGACACGACGCGCCTGCTCCTCGTCGAGGACGTTCCGCAGGTCGCGCAATACATCCGTGGCCTTCTGAATTCGCAGAGCAGCGTGAAGCTGCTCGACGTCCTGACCGACGGCTCGAAGGTGGTCGCCACGGTCCAGCAGCTCCGACCGGATGTGGTCGTCGTCGACGCCCTGCTCCAGGGACGAATCAAGGGCCTTCAGCTCGTCGAACAGCTCCGCGCGTCCGGACTCGGCGTGCCGGTCATCGTCCTGACCGTCCCCCAGAACCCGGTCGAGACCGATGTTGCCGCAGGCATCCACGGCGTCCTGGCGATGCCCTTCTCCGGGTTCGACCTCATGACCCGGATCAGCGCCGTCCAGAAGGAACATGCCGCGACGTCGGGGGGCGGCATATCGAGGATCTTCTCGATCTTCGCGCCGAAGGGTGGGGTCGGCAAGACGACGCTCGCCTTCAACATCGCGGTCGCGCTCGCCCAGCTCGAGCAGCGAACGGTGCTCATCGACGGCAGCCTCCAATTCGGCGACCTTCGGGCGCTCCTCAAGGTGCCGATCGACGCCCCCTCGATCCTCGATCTGCCGACCGACCGGGTCGCGGAATCCGACCTTCAGGATGTCCTCTGGCGCGACCCCTCGGGCATCGACATCCTGCTGGCCCCGCCGCGGGTCGAGATGGCCGAGATGATCACCCCCCGCGACATCGACAAGGTGCTGTCCCTCCTACGCCGGGTGTACGGCTCGATCGTCATCGACATGTCGGCCGTGCTCAACGACATCAACCTCTCGTTCCTCGACCTGAGCGACACGATCCTCGAGATCGTGACGTACGACTCAACGACGATTCACAACACGGTGGCCGTCGCTGACGCGTTCCGGAGCATCGGCTATCCCGCGTCGAAGGTCCGCTATCTCGTCAACCGCGCCGACTCCATGGGTGGCATCGATCCCGGCGATCTCGATCGGGCGATCGGTCGGGTGCCTGAGCACCGAGTCGTTTCCGGCGGGATGCTCGTCGTCCAGAGCAACAACGAAGGCGTGCCTTTCGTCCTGGCCGACCCTCAGGCGGAGATCAGCCAGAACGTCGCCCAGATCGCTGCCGAGATCCTCGCGGTGCACGGCATGGCTCCCGCGCCGGTCGCGGGCAGGCGCTAGTCGGCGGCCCGGTGGCGGATTCGCGTCCGATCGGCATCTTCGACTCCGGTGTCGGCGGCCTGACTGTCCTGCGCGAGATCCTCCGGCGATCGCCCCTCGAATCGACGATCTACCTCGGCGACAACGCGCGGGCGCCGTACGGGATCAGGACCGACGACGAGGTCCGGGCGTTCTCGACCGAGGCGCTGGACGCCCTCGTTGACCGGGACGTCAAGGCGATCGTGGTCGCCTGCAACACATCGACCGCCGTGGCGCTGGGGCACTTCCGGAGGCGTTACGATCTGCCGATCCTGGGCGTGGTCCGACCCGGCGCGGTGACCGCCGCCCTGACGACTCGCAACCGACGGGTCGGTGTCATCGCCACGCCCGCCACCGTCCGGTCCCACGCCTACTTCACGGCGATCAAGGACGAGAACCCCGCGGTCGAGGTGTACGAGCACGCGACGCCGGCCTTCGTCCCGCTGGTCGAGGCAGGACAGCTGTCGGGACCCGAGGTCGAGGCGGTGGTTGCCGAGGGGTTGGCGCCGTTGCTCGGCGCGAGGGACGCGGCCGGCGAGTTCGTCTTCCCGCTGCCGGCGTCCGCGCGGATCGACACGCTCCTGCTCGGCTGTACGCACTACCCGCTGCTCCTCCCGGTCATTGCCGCGATCGCCGGCGACGCGGTCGCGATCGTCGATTCGGCGACGGCGACGGCATCGGCCCTGTCGGAGCTTCTTGCGATCAACGGTCTCGACGCGCCGACGAAGCAACCCAGCGGGCCGATCCACATCCAGCTGACCACCGGGAACGTGGCCGGCTTCCGCTCCGTGGCGGGCCGGCTCTTCGGCGACTCGTTCGTCGATGTGGAGCCGGTCGAGCTGACGGCGGTGGCGTCGTGACCGGACGCCGAAGTCGGAGCCGGCCGGCCTGGCGCGACGATCGGTTCTGGCAGGCGGGGTTCCTCGTCGGCTCGGCGATCGGTGCGGCGGCGACGGTTCTTGGCCGGCGGGCCGAGGGCGTGGCCAGGCGCGGTCTCGTCGATTGGCCTCGAGCGGAGCGGATCGCGACCGATCGACTGCGCTCGGCGCCGGGCAGCCTGACCGCGGCCGAGCTCCAGGCTACGGAGAGCGACTACGCGGCGGCCATGGCCCGGATCGTGCCCCGCCTGTCGGAGGCCCTTGGAACCGAGCTTCCGGGAGTCGTCGAGCGGTCGGCCGTCGTCGACCGGGCCGGCTGGGTCCACGCCAACGTGGCGACATTCGCGTCGCTGATCGGCACGCTCGAGGACGAGCTTCTCGACCAGGTGGTGCCTTCGGGCAGCGGGCTGGGCAAGGCGGCGATGGCGCTCGCCAACCGCTGGGTGACGACCCGCCAGCTCGGTTTCCTCCTCGGGTTCATGGGCTCGAAGGTCCTTGGCCAATACGACCTCGCCCTCCTGTCCGCGGAGGCGACGCCGGGCCGCCTCCTGTTCGTCGAGGAAAACATCCGCCAGACGGCGCGAGCCCTGGACGTCCCGCTCGGCCCGTTCCGGACGTGGATCGCGCTCCACGAGACGACCCACGCCTTCGAGTTCGAGGCGCACCCATGGCTGCGTCCCTACCTCGCCGAGCGGCTCGAGCGACAGCTCCGGCTGTTCAGCCGCGAGGCGAGCGGGCTGGGGCGGGAGGCCCTGAAGGGCCTTGGCCGGGCAATTCGCGGCGAGGCCGACAAAGACGGCGCGGAGCACTGGATCGAACGGCTGATGAACGAGGAGCAGCGCCGACTCTTCCGCGAGACGCAGGCGGCGATGAGCCTGCTCGAAGGGTTCAGTGACTACGTGATGGACGAGGTCGGTCGGGATCTGGTCCCGGGCGTCGAGCGGATCAGTGCCCGCTTCCACGAGCGTCGCCACGCGCGTCGCTCGCCGTTCGAGCGGGCCGTGATGCGCCTCACCGGGATGGACGTCAAGCTCGAGCAGTATCGCAAGGGTGAGCGCTTCGTCCGGATGATCGCCGAGGCCGGCGGCCCCGCGGCTCTCCGCCGACTGTGGGAGGGACCCGAGTCGCTCCCACGCCACGGCGAGATCGACGAACCCGCGAAGTGGATCGCCCGAGTCATGCCCGGCACGGGCGAATGAGCTTCGGCGGCGTCCCCTCGGCGATCGCCCTCTCGCCGATTCTGTCGGCCCGCTACCGCCCCGGAGACCTCGAGCGGATCCGCGGAGCGGCGCCCGGTTCCCGGATCGTCACCCTGTCGGTCGAGGGCCTGTCCGATGACCCGGTCGACGACGTCGAGGTGCTGCTGCACGGCTGGCTGTCGACGGACGCGTTCGATCGCCTGCTCTCCCGGGCGCCGCGCCTGGTCTGGGTCCATTCGGCCTCAGCCGGCGTCGAGCGGGCCCTGACCCCCGCCGCTCGCGAGCGTGGCATCGTCATCACGAACGCCCGCGGCGTCTTCTCGCGACCGATCGCCGAGTACGTGATGATGATGATCCTGGCCGTGCGTCGGAAGCTGCCCGGACTCCTCGAGCTCCAGCGCGAGCGGACGTGGCAGCCGCTCGAAGGTGGCGAGCTGCGCGACGTGACCGTCGGCATCGTCGGGCTTGGCTCGATCGGCCGAGCCGTCGGGGCGCTTGCGACCGGGTTCGGCTGCCGGGTGATCGCGACCCGCCGACGGCCAGAGGCCACGGCCCAGGAAGATCGCGACGCCTCCGCCGACGTGCCGTCGTTCGGCGAGGCGATGCTCGATCGTGTCGGCGGGCCCGAAACGCTGCCCGCGCTCCTCGCGGAGTCCGATTTCGTGGTCCTGGCCGCGCCGCTGACGCCCGAGACCGAGAACATGATCGACGAGGGTGCGCTCGCCATGATGAAGTCGTCGGCGTGGCTGATCAACGTCGCCCGCGGCCGGCTCGTCGACGAACGAGCGCTCCTCCGGGCCCTCCGCGACGGGCCAATGGGCGGGGCGATCCTCGACACCTTCCGGGACGAGCCGCTCCAGCCGAGTTCGCCGTTCTACAACCTGCCGAACGTCATCGTTACGC
>JANMPL010000066.1:0-2191 GCA_031369845.1 Chloroflexota bacterium | reverse complement strand
AGCGCCCATGCGAACGTGATCACGATCCAGCAGGAGTTCTGGGCCTTCGACCGGCTGAGCAGGACCCCCGCTACGACCCCGTCACCCAGAAGGATCAGCATCCCCGTGCCGAGGACCTCCGCCAGGAACTTTTCAGCCATGTTCCTCTCCTTCCCTGCAGGCCGGCCGCGATCTGCTGCCGGCCCCTCCACTTGCCCTCCGGAGCGAACGAAGGCAACAAAAAAGTCCGCGCCTCGACACGACTGCCGAAGCGGGACTTGTCGAATCATTGTCCCGAGTGAGGGCCCAACCGTTGTACTCCCGCGGCCAAGCGATTGTCAAGCAACTTCTCAGCCGGGGACGAGCGAAGCCTCGAGCTGAGCGGCGAGCCTGGCCGCCATCGGCGGCCTGACGACGATCGCATCGGCCAGGGCCATGCACGCTCGGGCGTCCTCGACGTCGTCGATGAGTCCGTAGGCGACGATGGGTCGCGGCAGGTCGGCCAGCTCGTCGGATCGCAGGTGGACGATGACGAGACCCGGCGAAAGGACGCTGCCGATTCCCGCCGTGCGTGGATGACCTTCGAGCGAGCGCGTCATTCCGGTCGAGTCGTAGCCGAAGACATGGACGAGCCCGAGATACCCGCGCTCGGCTACTCGGGCCGCGAGCTGGGGCCGACGGGTGAGGACGACGTGGATCCCCAGGCGGCCCGTGACGAAGTCCACCGCCACGTCGTCGCTGCCGAGTCCGGCGACGCTGTCGAGGTCCACGGCCAGCGGCGGGCAATCGGACGCCACCCGGTGAGCGAGCGCGGCAAGGTCCGTGTCGCGAATCAGGACGCCGGCGTCGAGGCCGGGCGGTGCGTACACGGGATGGCGGCCGTCGCTCGCGATGAGCACGGCTGGGAGGCGGCCGATCGCGACGTCAGTTGTCACCGAAGCCCCACAGTGCCTGCGAGCTGGTCGTCACGCCCAGCGCTCCGGCGGACAGCGCCGCCCCGACCTCCGCCTGGGTCCGAACGAAGCCACCGGCCAGGACAGGCACTTCGAACGGCGGGAGCATCCCGATGACCGACGGCAGGATGACCCCCGGGAGGATCTCGACGATATCGGGCGCCGACCGGCCAATCGCCGCAACCGCGGTGTCGAGTTGACTACGCCGAACGAGGAGGAGCCGCAGGATCGCGGTCATACCCTCGTGGCGGATCGCCGGCATGAGTTGGCCGTGGGAGCTGATAACGGCGTCGACGCCTGCCTTGGCGAGCCACGCGACGCTCGATCGGTCGGCCCGCAGGCCACCGACGAGGTCCACGTGGACGGCAACGAGCTTGCCCGCATCGTGGATTCGGCGGACGTCGTGGGCGACGGCGAGTCCGTTGCCGCGGAGGATGAACACGACGGGCGCCCGACTGACGATGGCGGCCCCGAGGTTCTCCTCGGCCGTGATCGCCGCGCAGCACGGATCCGCGGCCACACGGGCGATGAATACCTCGGCGTCCGGCGGGGTGTACGACACGTCCCGTCCCCTCTGAGTTGCGCGCCCGGTGAGCATAGGCCCGCGGCGGCCCTTCCTCAACCCCGCCGGTCCGGTCAGCGCTTGGGGCGCTTGCTCCCGGCTGCGGTTCGACGAGCGGGCGCGGCCGGCCGCGAGCGGCGGCGCGGCAGCTTGACCGACTCCCGGTCGCGGAACACGAGCTTGATCGGCGTCCCGTGGAAGCCGAAGGCGTCTCGGATCTGGTTCTCGAGGTAGCGGCGGTACGAGAAGTGGATCGACGCCGCGTCGTTGGCGAAGAAGACGAACGTCGGCGGCGCGACCGCGGCCTGTGTTCCGTAGAAGATCTTGGGGCGGCGGTTCTTGACGACGGGCGGGACCTGGCGCTCGACGGCGGTCCGGATGACGCGATTCAGCTCTGCGGTCGAGATGCGCTTGCGGCGCTCGCCCCAGATGTCGACTGCCATCTCCAGCACGCGCCCGACGCGCTGGCCGGTCTTGGCGCTGATCGACACGAGCGGCGCGAAGTCGAGGAACGGGACTTCGTTGTGGATCCACTCGACGTACTGCTCGAACGTCGTGTCGGTCTTGTCCTCGACGAGGTCCCACTTGTTGACCGCGATGACGAGGCCCTTGCCCTCCTCGACGACGTAGCCCGCGACGTGCGCGTCCTGGGCGGTCAGTCCTTCGACGGCGTCGATCACGAGAACGGCGACGTCGG
>JANMPL010000376.1:0-2691 GCA_031369845.1 Chloroflexota bacterium | reverse complement strand
CGAGACCGGCGCGATCGGCCACAACGTCTGTATCGTGTCGGCCTGCGCGACGGGGACGCACAACGTGTGCGAAGGTGCCGAGGCCATCCGCCGTGGCGACTGCATCGCAGTGATCTCGGGCTCGACCGAGGCGCCGCTGCTCGAAACGGCCCACGCCGGGTTCACGAACATGCGCGGGATGGGTCTGCCGCGGCCGGGCGAGCCGCTCCAGACGGTGTCGCGGCCGTTCGACGCGACGCGCGATGGGTTCGTCCTGGGCGAAGGCGCGGGGTCGCTCTTCCTCGAGGATCTCGAGCTGGCGAAGGCTCGCGGCGCGCGGATCTACGCCGAGGTCGTCGGCTACGGTTCGACGAACGACGGTTGGGACATGGTCCAGCCGATCGAACGGGGCACCGGCTCCGCCCGGGCGATGAAGCAGGCGCTCGAGCGGCGCGGCGTGCCGGCCGACGAGGTCGACCTGATCAACCCCCACGGTACCTCGACGCCGCTGGGCGACAAGCGCGAAACCGAGGCGATCTGGACCGTGTTCGGCGACCACACCCCGAACATCGCGATCAGCGCGACGAAGTCGATGACCGGCCACATGATGGGCGCCGCCGGCGCGTTCGAGGCATTCGCCACAGTCAAGGCGGTCGCCGAGCAGTGCATCCCGCCGACGATCAACTACCGCGACGCCGACCCGGAATGTGACCTGCAGATCGTGACCGAGGCCACGCCCCGCGAGATCCGCTACGCGTTGTCGAACAACATTGGGTTGGGCGGCCATAACGGGGCGGTGATCTTCAAGAGGTACGACGGCGACTGACATCGGCGCGAGCGCCCGGATTCTCGCCCCACGTTCACATGCGACGTGTTGGACGCCGGCCGGGCCCGATTTCGGCCGATTTGGTCGATTCCTGCTCGTGGGGCGTGCCAAACGTGCATTTCGGGCCCGTTTGGGCGCTTCCCTCATCGCACGTGCTCGTCCCACGAGAATCGGGCGAACTTTGAGGCTCCAGCCTCGGCGACTGAAAGGCTGTTCGCGCGTTGGCGACCGATCGCCTCGGTGGGCGGGTGACCATTCGCTGTCGAGGGTGCCGACTCACTACAATCTGGCGCAGCCCAGCACCTGAGGTAATCCTTGCCTGAAACCGATCCGTCCCGTCGTGCCGTGATCACCGGCCTAGGAGCGGTCATGCCGATCGGCAATGACTTTCCGACATACTGGTCGAACCTCGTCGCCGGGGTGACCGGGACCCGCCGCATCCAGGGCTTCGACGCGACGGGCTTCGAGGTCCAGATCGCGGCGGAGGTTCTCAATTTCGACCCGACGGCCGCGATGGACCCGAAGATGGCCCGCCGGATGACACGCTTCATCCACTTCGCGATGGCCGCCGGCAAGGAGGCGATTGCCGATTCGGGGATCGACTTCGCGGCGATGACCCAGGACGAGCGCGACCGTGTAGGCGTCGTCGTCAACACCGGCGGCGGCGGGATCGAAGCGATCATCGACGGGACGCACGTCCACGACAGCAAGGGTCCTCGCTTCGTCAGCCCGTTCGCCGTGCCGGCGCTGTCGGGCTCGATGGGCGCGGCCCTGCTCTCGATCGAATACGGCCTTACCGGGCCGGTCATGACCCAGGTCGCCGCCTGCGCGACGTCGGTGATCGCCTTTCACGACGCACTCCGACTCATCCGATCGGGCGAATGCGACGTCGTCCTGACGGGCGGCTCCGAGGCCCCGGTGGTGCCGATGGGCGTGGCCGCGCTCGGCAACATGACGGCCCTCTCGAAGCGAAACGATTCGCCCGAAACGGCGTCCCGACCGTTTGACCTGACCCGTGACGGGTTCGTGCTCGGCGAAGGCGGGGGCGTCGTCGTCGTCGAGTCGCTCGAACACGCGTTGGCGCGGGGTGCCACGCCGATTGCCGAGGTCATCGGAGGAGCATTGACGGCCGATGCATTCCACATCAGCGCCCCCGAGCCGAGCGGCCGAGGCCAGGCCCGGGCGATGACGCTGGCACTCAAGAATGCCGGGGTCGCGCCCGACGAGATCGACTACATCGTCGCCCACGGGACCGCGACGCCGCTCAACGACCAGACGGAGACGCGAGCGATCAAGACCGCGTATGGCGAGCATGCCCGGCGCGTCGCGATCAGTTCACCGAAGTCAATGATCGGCCATCTCGTCGGGGCGGCCGGGATCGCCAGCGTCCTCGCCGGCGTCGGGGCCATCCGCGACCAGATCATCCCGCCGACCGCGAACCTTCACACCCCGGACCCGGAGTGCGACCTCGACTACGTCCCGTTGACCGCCCGCAAGGCGAAGGTGGAGACGGTCGCTGTCCACGGCTTCGGGTTCGGTGGCCAGAACGCCGTGACGATCCTCCGCAAGGTCGCCTGAGCAGCTCGTCCGCGGCTCATTCGACTACGAGCGTCCCGGTCATGCCGGCGTCGGCGTGGCCCTCGACGGTGCATACCAGCCGATAGGTCCCGGGGCGGGGGCGAGGAATCGGATCCGTTGCGTCTGGCCGGGCGGCGCGCCGGCGTCGATGTTGGCGACGCCCTCGACCTCCCAGTCGTGGAAGACAGGATCGGCGTTCGTGAAGCTGACGACGACGAACTGGCCACTCCGAACGCGGACGTCGGCCGGTGTGAAGGACGCGTTCCGGGCCACGACGTCGACCCGCGTGGCGGCGGCGTCGATCGCGC
>JANMPL010000039.1:0-1832 GCA_031369845.1 Chloroflexota bacterium | reverse complement strand
GGGGGTTGAAGCGTGGGTGGCGCCGGCGGGGGGGGCGGCGGGGGGCCCGGCGGACGTGCGGGTGGTGGGCTTGTTATCGGTGGTATGGCCCCACAGTTTCGTCGATTTTAGCGGGCCGGGGGGGGTCCCGGGCCGGGCGCTTCAACGTTCGGCGTCCCCCGCGTCCCCCCACGGTCCCCCGCGCCATCCCGGCCCAATTTTCGGCAAATGCACGCTCAGCGAGCGTACGGTCAGGAGCTGCAGGCAGATGCTCAGCCTAGGCGACATCCGCCGATTTCCGGGCCTACTAACGGGCCAACTCACGTTCGCGGCACGCGCGGAGCCGAAGCGACCCGCTGCCGTGCGCTCGCTCCACGCGCAATTGCCAGAAACCAGAGGCCCGAGAACCGCCGGCCAGGGTCCGGGCTGCGGAGCCAGCGCCTCACGGCAACGCCGCGCGCCGGAAACGCCGCAGCGAACGTCGCCTCGTGCGCGGCAACCCGTCGGCGCGAGGTTCGCCCATCGGCCACCACGAGGATCCGACCCATCGCGACGCCGCGCCAACCACGAGCCCGCGCGATCTCGATCGCGAGCCGCGATTTGCGATCGAGCGTGAAGACAGTCGCCTGGAGGTCGGGCACGACCGACTTGACCTCGACGACGAGGATCACGCCCGTCGCGGGGTGGAATGCCAGGATGTCGATCGACCCGCGCTCCCCTCGGATGTTGAACGTCACCTCGACCGCGACGTCCCGTTCCAGCGCCCGCAGTTCGCGGGCAACCAGTTCCACGATTGCGGCATGGTCCGCATCGAGCAGCCGGTCGAGTCCCTCCCCGTTCCAGCTCAGGCCAACCTCCAGGCGCGCGGACAGTGCCCTCGCAACCGCGTCGAGCGCGGCCAGCGTCGTTTCACCGGCGTGCCCGCGCTCGATCCGGGAGACGGAGGCGCGCGACATGTCAGCCGCCAAGGACAGGTCGACCTGGCGCCAGCCGCGCCGCCGTCGAAGCGCTCGGACCTGTGGCCCGAACCTGACGTGGATCCTCGAGTCTGGTCGCGCGACCAGGACGCGCACTCCGACAACGGCGGCTCCGATGGCCCAGGCAACAACTATCGCGAAAGCGACAATCGAGAAGTAGCCCACCACCAGAGCGACGACTCCGAGGAACACCGCCGCACCGAGCCAAGCCAGCCCGGCACCCGCTCCGACGACGTAGGCGCGCGAACGCGCGTCCCCGGCGGGCACAGAGCCGCTCCTCAGCCCACGAACAAATCCACCGAGGGCGCCACCGCGCCCGCGATCAGGACGACCACGTAGGCGAGGAGCAGCAGCAGTCCGGCGTAGAGGTGGACGTTGATGTTCACGGCCATGATCGACATCAGGCCGTACGGGTTGTCGTAGTTCGGTTCGAGGCCGCGCGAGACCTGGAGGGCGAGAGGAATGGTGAGCAGGGCGAGCAGCGCGGGGATCGGCAGGAGGCCGACGATGACCCCGACCACGACGATCACGTATGCGGCGACCGCAGCAAGTCGGTAGCCCGCGATCACTGCGCTCTTCGACAGGCGGACGGGGAGTGTCCGCTTCCCGGCCCGCGCGTCGCCGCGTCGGTCGGGAATCTCGTTGACGTACAGGATCAGGGCGACGAGGAGGGCGATCGGAAGGGAGGCGATGACCGGCTCCCACGTCAGCACGCCACGCGCCTGGACGACATACGCCCCGAGCAGCATGAGCGGCCCGAACCCGATGGCGACGGCGATCTCGCCGAGCCCGCGGTAAACAAACTTCAACGGTGGCGCCGTGTAGCCGAGACCGACGATGAAGCCGACGACGCCGATCGCGAGCAGCGCCGGCGAC
>JANMPL010000031.1:0-5657 GCA_031369845.1 Chloroflexota bacterium | reverse complement strand
CTGATCACGGCGAAGCCGCACAGGATCGCCAGGACGAAGACCGTCAGGGCGGCGAGGAGCTCGGGGTTCACGCGCCACCTCCGGCAGGCTCGAGCAGCTTCCTGACCGCTTCGGAGCGAATCTCGCCGCCGTGGGTGATCGTCACCGGCCCGGCGATCTCGTCCGCCGGGTCCACGTCCAGCGCGCCGTCCTTGATCAGTTGCAGCAGGAGCGCTGACAGGTTCCGGGCGTAGAACTGCGAGGCGCCGATCGGCATCGTCGCGGGCAGGTTGTCGGGCGCGATGATCGTCACGCCGTTGTCGGTCACGATCGTCTCGCCGGCCTTGCTCAGCTCGACGTTGCCGCCCAGCGCCGAGGCCGCCATGTCGACGATGACCGAGCCGGGCTTCATGCCCTTGACGGCGCCGGCTGTCACGAGGAGCGGCGGGCGGCGGCCGGGGACCTGGGCGGTCGTGATGACGACGTCCATCGTCGCGATGTGGCCGTTCAGCTCGGCCTGCTGGGCCGCCTGCTCCTCAGGCGTGAGCTGGCGCGCGTAGCCGCCCTCGCCGGACGCGTCGACTGCGGTCTTGAGAACGAGGAACTGGGCGCCGAGGCTCTGCGCCTGCTCCTTCGTCTCCGCCCGCACGTCGTACGCTTTCACCACGGCTCCAAGTCGCTTTGCGGTGCCGATGGCCTGGAGCCCGGCGACGCCGATCCCGAGGATCAGCAAGTTGGCGGGCTTCGCCGTTCCGGCCGCGGTCGTCAGCAACGGGAAGTAGCGCCCGAACGCGTTCGCGGCAATGAGGACAGCCTTGTAGCCGCCGACGTTCGCTTGAGAGCTGAGGGCGTCCATCGACTGCGCCCGGCTCAGCGTCCGCGGGATCGCGTCGAGGCTGATCGCCGTCAGGCCCTTCTTGGCGAGCGCCGCGGCCGACTTCGGGTCGATGAGCGGGCTCAGGAACCCGATCACTGCCTGGCCCGAGTGCATCGACTTGATCTCGGAATCGCTCGGCTTCTGGACGCGGAGAATCACGTCCGACTGAGCGTTGAGGTCTTTGGTCGAGACGACCTTGGCGCCAGCTTCGGCGTAGGCCTCATCCGGGATGAGGGCGCCCGCCCCGGCACCCTTCTCGACGAGGACCTCCAGCCCGGCCGCGGTCAACCTGCCGAGCGCTTCGGGTACCAGGGCGACGCGCCGCTCACCGGGCGCAGTCTCCTTGGCGACGCCGACCTTCATGGGCACCACCTGACTTGGGATGTGGGCATCGTGTTGGATCGCCCGAAAGGATAGCGGGCGCAGCGCGGCCGCGTGACCGGCCGAAGGTTGCAGTTAGGTGCCCCGGCCGGAAGTGCACATGCGAACTCGTGGCCGGGCCGGCGGAAGCATCATCGTACGCACCGGACCAAGGCGTGCTGCGAGTACCCGCGGCGCGCCGGCCGGTGCGCAATGTCTCCTGTTGATTCTCCGGTGAGGTCAGGCTGTTGGACTTAGCGGTCGCGGCGGAGGCTGACGATCAGCATCGCCCCCTCCTCGTCCCCGGTCACCTCGGCGTCGTGGGGGACCGTCCCGTCCCAGCGGACGTAGTCGCCCGGCCCCGCGTCGATGACGTGGTCGCCCTGCGTCATCCGGAACGTGCCGCGCAGGACGACGTGGTGTTCGTCACCCGCGTGCGCGTGGGCCCCGATCCGGGACCCGGGTGGGGCCGCGACTTCGACGATCGAGATGTCCCGTGATGTCCCGCCGTCGACCCGCTCGATCCGACCAAGCTCGATCTCGCGAGCGGTCCGCTCGGCCTTGCGGACGACCTGCGGCACGGGCGCCTCGTCGATGAAGAACCAGGCGATCGGGATCTCGAGGGCGTCCGCCAGCGTGGCGAGACAGGTGAGCGAGGGCTGCGCCTTGTCGTTCTCGATCTGCGACAGGTAGCCGATGTTGAGGCCGGTCCGCTCGGCGACGCCGGCGAGCGTCAGGCCTCGTTCGGCGCGCCACCGCCGGACCTGGCTGCCGACAGCCGGCCGCCGGCGCTCTTCGGTCGTCATGGAATTTGCCTCAGAACAACAGGTATTGACAATAGCCAACTACGGGGATTATGTTGTGCCTGTAACAAAGTCTGCTTGATGAGAGCCAACTCGTCAAGACGAAACGAAGGAGCCATCTCATGGACATCGCGATCATCGGAGTCGGAAACGTCGGCAAGGCGCTCGGAGGCTCACTCGTCCGCGCCGGTCACAACGTCACCTTCGCGGCTTCCAATCCGGAGCACGCGGCCGCAGCCGCAAACGACCTCCGCGCCCGTGCCGCGGCATCGAACAATGAAGCCGTCGACGCGGCCGACCTCGTCATCCTCGCCGTCCCGGCCAGTGCGCTCGGCGACGTCGCCCAGGAGATCGGCACCGCA
The DNA here is from genome assembly GCA_031369845.1 of Chloroflexota bacterium. GTDB lineage: Bacteria > Chloroflexota > Limnocylindria > Limnocylindrales > CSP1-4 > CF-46. The sequence goes on along the minus strand of JANMPL010000031.1, from coordinate 3,276 downwards.
GCCGTCGGCAAGGTCGTGATCGACGTCTCCAACCGGCCGACCCCGGATCCGGCCGGCGCATCCACGTCGCTCGCCGAAGAGCTCCAGGCGCAGCTGCCGGGCAGCAAGGTCATCAAGGCGTTCAACACGCTCTTCGCGTCCCGTCAGGCTGATCCTTCCGTCTCGGGGATCGCGGCTGACGGATTCGTCGCCGGCGACGACCCAACCGCCAAGCAGACCGTTCTCGACGTGGTCGAATCGATCGGCTTCCGGCCGGTCGATGCGGGATCGCTTGCAGCGGCCCGGACCCTCGAGGGCATGGCCTGGCTGATCATCGCCCGGAACCTCGCAGGTGGTAACTGGCAAGAGGCCTGGGTGCTCGTCGGTCCGGAGTCAACGGCTGATACATCGCGGAACTGACCGCAGGAGTGAGACTGATCCCATGAGCATCCCTGTCGTCGGCCTGAACCACGCCGTCCTGTTCGTCCGCGATGCAACCAAGGCCGCCGAGTTCTACGGCCGGGTCTTCGGTTTCGTGATTGTCGGCAGCGAGTTCGGCGGCCAGGCCGTCTTCATGCGCAGCCCGATCGGCGACAACCACCACGATCTCGGGCTGTTCTCGGTCGGTGCGGACGCGCCGCGTGCGCCTCGAGGCTCGGTGGGTCTCTACCACACTGCCTGGGAGGTTCCGAGGATCGAGGACCTCGCCGATGCGTCACGGGTCCTCCAGGACGCGGGCGCCCTCGGCGGGGCGAGCGACCACGGCGTCTCGAAGTCGCTGTACGGCCACGATCCGGACGGCAACGAGTTCGAGATCATGTGGCGCGTTCCCCGCGAGGCATGGGGCGAGTACGAGACGAAGGGCGTCGTGATGCCCCTCGACATCGACGCCGAGATCGCCCGCTTCGGATCGAAGGCCTGACGCTCAGCAGCCCCAACCGGCGAACGGCTGATTGTCTGCCGTGTGCCCGACGTCGACTCCATCGACCCCGAGGAACAGCGCCCCGTGTGCGTTGAACCAGGCTGACGCGACCGTCCCCATCGGAGGCGGCTCGCACCAGCACTCGCCGTAGCCCTCGATCTGGACGTTGAACACGACCGTGTGACCTTGCGCTTGAGCGATGGCCTGGGCCGTGATCGGAGACTTGCCCAGGAGCAGCGGCTCGATCGCCACGTCGTTGTCGGTATCCAGCATGACGGCGCCCGGCGACGGAATCGGTCCGATGCCCATCGCGTTCTGGCAACCGGCGCTGCCGTTGTCGAGGTTGGGGATCGCGGAGCAGCCGGCGAGCGCCCATAGCACGAGAGCCATGCTCAGGACCGTTCGGACGACTCGCATGTCGCGATGCTAGAACGAGCTGCGATCCGCGCGATTGCGGATTGTCCCGTAACGGCGACTCGGGCAAGGAGTGACCGGGGTTATCCCCTGATCCTCCGTTGACCGGCGTCGGGCAGCGATACTTCCGACATGGCGCACGTCTTCGCGCTGACACTCCCGCTCCTGGCCGCCGCCACGCCCGCCGACCTGCTGGCCGCGCGGAGCCAGATGGCCTTGACCCTCGGGTTCCACATCGTCCTCGCCTGCCTGGGCGTGGCGTTGCGGGCGATGATGCTTATCGCCGAGGCTCGCGGCCATCGACGCGGCGACGCGGATGCCCTGCTCTTAGCCCGCCACTGGTCGAGCATCGTCGCGGTGACCTTCGCCGTTGGCGCCGTGTCGGGGACGGTCCTCTCGTTCGAGCTCGGGCTCCTCTGGCCGGGACTCATGGGGCAGTTCGGGGCGGCGTACGGGATTCCGTTCGCGGTCGAGGGCATCTTCTTCTTCCTCGAGGCGATCTTCGTCGCGATCTACATCTACGGCTGGGACCGCCTCTCGCCCCGGGTTCACTTCCTCAGCGGCATCCCGATCGCGCTCGCTGGTCTCGGTGGCCCGCCCCGCCACTCAGCCGGGAGCCGCGGCCGCCGCGGCCATGACGAGGGTCAGGATGTAGGTGTGGGCGATCGATCCCCACACGATCGACCCGGTTCGCCAGGCCAGCCAGCCATACGCCATGCCGCCGGCGAGCGTCGAGAAGAGCTCGAGCTCGGGCTTCGTCAAGTGGCTGAATACGAACGGCAGCGTCGCGACGAGGACGCCCACCGGACCGATGGCGCGGACGAGGGCGAACATCAGGAAGCCCCGGAACAGGAACTCAGCGGAGGCGAGGTCAACGGCGTTGGTCACGACCACGTCCGGCAGCGTCGACCAGCTCGCGGCGTACCACAGCCGCGCGTCCGGCTGGGTGGCGAACCAGAGCACGACCGGCGTCATCAGCGCGCACCCGACGACGGTTAGAGCGAGACCCCACCGCCACTCGCCCAGCCGAACGCCGTAGCGGGACGGCCGGTCGCGGAATCCGAAGACGATGACGAGGAGCGGCACGAGCGCGAACAGGACGAGGCGATCGAAGGCCTGCAACCGTTGCATCCCGGGGTTCCGGTCGTAGGCGATCAGCTCATCCGGGATGAACGTCCGGCTGAAGTCGAAGATCACGACCAGGACCATGACGGTGATCGCCACCGTCGCGAGGCGGGGGAGCCGGAGGCCGGCGAGGACGAAGGTCCGGAGGTCGACCGGTTCGGGCGGGTAGGAGGGTGCGGTCATGAGCCGCGCGAGCAGCGTACGCATCGGTCGGTGGATCCGTCGGTCGCGGGGGCTAGGCCGTGGACAGCGCGCCGAGACGCTCGGTCAGGCGGAGGTTCTCGCGATAGTCGATCGGGACCTCCACGAGGGTGGGGCCCTCGACGTCGAGCGCCCGGCGGAGCGTCGGCAGGAGATCCGCCGCGGTGTCCGGCCGGAATCCGGCGATCCCGAACGATTCGGCGTACGCAACGAAGTCGGGGTTGCCGAACTCCGCCCCGAACGGCCGCCCGAACTGGTTGCGCTGCTTCCAGTCGATGAGCCCGTAGCCGTCGTCGCGCCAGATCACGACCGTGACGTTGGCGCCGATCCGTTTCGCGGTCTCGAGCTCCTGGCTGTTCATGAGGAAGCCGCCGTCGCCACACAAGGCGACCACCTTGCGGTCCGGGTGGACGAGCTTGGCGGCGATCGCGCCGGGGAGCGAGATGCCCATAGCGGCGAATCCGTTCGAGATGATCACGGTGTTCGGCTCGTAGGCTTGGTAGAGGCGGGCGACCCAGACCTTGTGAGCGCCGACATCGCTTACGACGATGTCGTCGGCACTGAGCGCCTCGCGCAGGTCGGCGATCGCTCGCTGCGGGGTGATCGGGAAGGCGTCGCCGGCGGCACCCGCCTGG
>JANMPL010000618.1:0-5328 GCA_031369845.1 Chloroflexota bacterium | reverse complement strand
GAGTTCTGGTCGGCGTTGGTCCACTGGAAGTTCTTGATGAATGTCCCGGCATCGCCGGCGCCGTCGAGCCACTTGGTCCGGACGATCTTGTTCAGTGTGTAGGCCGGGTAATCGCAGGCGACCTTCTTGAGGTCCGCGTCGCAGCCCTCGGTCCAGGCCGGCAGGTTGATCTTGACCAACTCGATCTCGTTGAGCAGCCACTGCGGGTCGTAGAAGTAACCGATCAGCGGGGTCTGGTTCTTGGTTGCCTGCTGGAACGCGGTGATGGACGCCGCCTCGCTGCCCGAGAAGACGACCTTGTAGTCGAGCTTGAGGTTGGCGATCAGCTCGTTGTCGTACTGGACGAACGCCGGGCTCGCCCCGAGGAACTGGCCCTTGTCGCCGGACTCCGACGTTTTGAACAGCTCTGCGTACCTGTTCAGGTTGTTCCAGTCAGTGATGTCGGGATATTTGTCCACCATCCACTTCGGGACGTACCAGCCGATGATTCCCTGGACGCCCATCGGGCCGTCATCCGCGGCGAGCTTCTCAGTCTCGATGTACTTCTTCTCGAGCTCGGGATGGCCCCAGTTCTCGAGGATCACGTCGACCTCACCGGTGGCGAAGCCCTGCCAGGCGACCTCTTCCGCGAGCGTGCTCGTCTCGACCTTGTAGCCCATCTGCTGGAGCAGGCACTGGGCGACGGCCACGTTTGCGGCTGCGCCGACCCATTGGTTGACCATCATCTTGATCGAGCCCTTGTCGGCCGCGCCCTCGCAGGTGGCCGGGGCGGCCGCCTCGCTCGCGGTCGGGCCGGTGCTGGCCGACGCGGGCGCGCTTGCTCCAGCGCCCTGGCTGGCGGGCGCCGGCGTCGTGCCCGACGACCTCGCACAGCCCATCACGATCAGGCTGATGACGGCAACGCCGGCAAACCAGCGAGCCCATCGATTGTGCTGCATGGCCGTTCTCTCCTCCTCTTGCCGGCTCATCCGGCCTTCGCGACGGTGGTCCGGCGACGGGTTCCCGCGCCCTGGGTGATCCGATCCAGCATGATCCCGAGCAATACGATCGCGACGCCTGCCGCGAGACCCTTCCCGAAGTCCTTTCCCTGGGCCAGCCCGGTAATGACGTCGTAGCCTAGCGCACCTGCCCCGACGAGCCCGCCGATGACGACCATCGCCAGCACGAGGACGATGCCCTGGTTGGCGGCCAGAAGCAGCGCTCGCATCGACAGCGGCAGGCGGACCTTCCAGAGGAGCTGGCGCTCCGTCGCGCCCGACATCGTCGCTGCCTCGACGACGGTCTCGGAGACTGAGCGGATGCCCGCGTCGACGAGGCGGATGACCGGCGGCACTGCATAGATGACCGCGGCCACGATCGCTGTGAAGCGGGTCGGCTGGAACAGGGCGAGAGCCGGGATCAGGTAGACAAAGGCCGGCAGCGTCTGGGCGGCATCGAGGATCGGTCGGAGGATCGCTCGGAGGCGATCATTGCGGGCGGTGAGGATCCCGAGCACGATCCCGATGATCAGCGTCAACGCCGTCCCGAGGAGGACGTTGGCCAAGGTCGCCATCGAGTGCTCCCAGAGGCCGATCAGGGCAATGAGGGCGAGGCAGATTCCCGCCAAAATCGATGCCCGCCGGCCCGACAGATACCACGCGATCACCGCGACGACGGCCACGACCAACCACCACGGTGACGAGGTGAGCACGCTTTCGAGGGGATTGAGGACAAGGTTCGTCGCGACGTTCTTGATCGCCAGCGTCGCGCCGGAAAACGTATCGGTGCACCAGTTGACAGACTCATTGACCGCCCCTCGGAACGAGAACTGGATGCCCGTCGGGAACCGTGTTGCGTCGATGACGAGCGGGGCGACGAGCCCGATGACGACCAACGCGATCAGCCCAACCCGGCCGATCAGGCGCTGACGGCTCGAGCGTTGTCGCCGGATCCGGGCCCGCGGATCGAGCCACTCGCCGGCGGCATAGGTCACTCGGTCGAGGATGATCGCCAGGATCACGATCGCGAGCCCGGCGTCGAATGCCGCGCCGACGTCGACGCGCTGCACCGCGCTCAGGATGTTCCGTCCGAGCCCGGGCGCGCCGATCATCGCGGTAATGACGACCATCGACAGGGCCATCATGATCGACTGGTTGATCCCGAGGCCAATCGCGCGTCGAGCGAGGGGAAGCTGAACCTTGGAGAGGACCTGGCGATCGGTCGAGCCCAGCGACGTCGCCGCCTCCACCGATGCAACCGGGACCCCCTGGATCCCGAGGGCCGTGATCCGGATCGCCGGCGGGATCGCGTAGATCAAGGTCGCGACGACGGACGGCGCCGCCCCGATGAAGAACAGCAGGGTCATCGGCGTCAGGTAGGCGAACGTCGGCAGGATCTGCATGACGTCGAGGATCGGAGCCAGGAAGGCTGACACGCGCTGGCTGCGTCCGGCCAGGATCCCGATCGGGATCCCGATCGCGAGGGCCAGGATCACCGCCGCCAGCATCAGCCCGAGCGTCGCCATACTCGGGTCCCACAGGCCGAGGACCCCGAGGGATGCGAAGCCGGTCATCGCCAGAACCGCCAGGCGCCATCCGCCGAACAGCAGGCCCAGGGCACCCGTGACGCCGATGATGCCGGGCCAGCCGAGTGACTCGATAACGAAATCGAAGCCGTCGACGATCGAGCCGATCGCGAGCCTGATCGACTCGAGCACCGTTCGATTCTCGTCGACGAAATCGCGTACGCCGTTGAGTGTCCGGAACAGGGGCTCGTCGTCGTTGTGGGGCAGCGTCCACGTGTTGCGGAACACCAGATATGTGATCGCAGCCGCTGCGAGCAGGACGATCGCCAGCGCCCGTTTGGCGACCTGCCGATCGATGTTGCTGCGGGCCGGCAGGCTGATCGCGGTCATCGACTGTCGGGCTGATCGGTCTGTTCGGCGACCGCATCCGCCAGGTACTCGGTCGTGGCCTCGGTCGGCTTGCGGATCGGCTTGACACGTTCGCGTGGCGCCTCGTATCGCGGCCCGCTTGCATCTGCCCGGGCGGTCGGCCGCCGGACCCCATCCTCCGGACCGGCGACGGCCTCGAGAATCTGCGCCCGGTCGACGACGCCAACCAGCTCGCCTCCGTCGATGACCCGGATCGGCTTGTCTGTTGCGGCGGCGACGTGGAGGGCGTCGCGGATGACGGTGGCGGCCGGGAATTCCGGGCCGTCGAGCGGGTCGTCCGGCTGGACCGGCCGCATGACCCAGCGAAGGGTCAGGATGTTCGCCTTCGGGACGTCCTGAATGAAGTCCGCGACATAGTCGTCGGCCGGCGCGCCGACGACCTCTTCCGGCCGGCCGGACTGGACGATCGCCCCGTCGCGCATGATCACGATGTGATCGCCGAGCTTCAGCGCTTCGGCGAGGTCGTGGGTGATGAAGATCATCGTCTTGCCCACTTCGTGGTGCAGCCGGATCACTTCGTCCTGCATGTCGCGCCGGATCAGCGGGTCGAGGGCGCTGAACGGCTCGTCGAAAAACATCACCTGGGGGTCGACGGCGAGCGCGCGGGCGAGGCCGACCCGCTGCTGCTGGCCGCCGGATAGCTGATCCGGATAGCTCTCGCCGAGCGCGCCGAGACCGACCAGGTCGCACATCTCGCGGGCCCGCTCATGGCGTGACGCTTTCGGATCCCCGCGGATCTCGAGGCCGAAGGCGACGTTGTCGATGACCCGTCGGTGCGGCAGCAGCCCGAAGTGCTGGAAGACCATCGCAAAGCGGTGCCGACGCAGCTCGCGGAGCCGTGCCTCATCCGCCTTCCGGACGTCCTCCCCGTCGAGCAGGATCTCTCCGGCGGTCGGCTCGATCAGGCGAGTCAGGCAACGGATCAGCGTGGATTTGCCGCTGCCGGAGAGGCCCATCACCACGAAGATCTCGCCGGGCCGGACATTGAACGAAACATCGCGGACCGCCACGGTGGTCCCGAACCTTGCCCTGAGCTCCGCGTTTGGCAGGTCCGCGTTTGGACTGCCGACGATCTTGTGCTCCGCAGGTCCGAAGGCCTTCCACAGGTTCCGGACGGCGATCGTCGGCCGGGCGGTGGCGGACGTCTCGGGCGAAGCGGCGGCAGGGCTCTCGACTGCGACGGTCACGGCACGAACTCCCTCGACGGCGACGGACGCGTGGGCCGGACGGTACACCACATGTGGTGGCGATGGCAGCCCCCCACGCGACGTGACGAGACCGACGGCGGGGAGCGATACTCTCGCCCTGCCGTCACCGAACTGACACGAGCATCGATGATCGGCCCACACCGGGCCCGGAGGACTCTTCGCGCATGAGTGTGCTTCCCGACAAGGCCCGGGCCGTGGTCATCGGCGCCGGCATCGTCGGCAACAGCATGGCCTATCACCTCGCCCGTCTCGGGTGGCGGGACATCGTCCTCATCGAGAAAGGCATGCTGCCGAACCCCGGCGGCTCGACGGGACACGCGTCGAACTTCATCTTCCTGACCGATCACGGCAAGGAGATGGCGGCATTCACGATGGAGAGCGCCCGCCAGTATCGCGAGCTCGGCGTGTACGACGAGACCGGCGGCATCGAGGTCGCCCGAACGCCGGAGCGGATGGAGGAGCTGAAGCGCCGGATGGCGTCGTCGACCGCGTGGGGCGTCGAGGGCAGCCGGCTGCTCACGCCCGCCGAGGTCAAGGAGATGGTTCCGTTCATCGAGGACTCCGTCATCCTCGGCGGCTTCTACACGCCGGGCGTCGGGATCGTCGATTCGCTCCAGGCCGGAACGCTGATGCGCCAGAAGGCCCAGGAGATGGGCGCCCTCACGATCGCCGCCAGCGTCGAGGTCATCGGCATCGATGTCGAGGCCGGCCGGGTCCGGCGCGTCCATACCGATGCCGGGACGATCGAGGCCCACGTCGTCGTCATCGCCTGCGGGGTCTGGAGCCCACGGATCGCCGAGATGGCCGGCGCCTCGATCCCACTCACGCCAGCGGTCCACCAGATGATCGACATCGGGCCGGTCCCGATGTTCGCGACCGCGACGAAGGAGGTCGGCTACCCGATCGTCCGCGACATGGACACGAACATGTACGAGCGGCAACACGGCAACGGCTTCGAGATCGGGTCGTACGCCCACCGGGCGATCCTCATGGACGCCGACGACATCCCGTCGATCGCGGCTTCTGCTCTGTCGCCGACGATGCTGCCGTTCACCCAGGAGGACTTCGACCCGCAGCTCGAGGACGCCCTCGAGCTGTTTCCCGAGATCGTCGGCGACGAGTCCGTCGGCGTGAAGCTGGCGATCAACGGGTTGCTGTCGCAGACCCCGGACGGCAACCCGATCATCG
>JANMPL010000615.1:0-1712 GCA_031369845.1 Chloroflexota bacterium | reverse complement strand
AGGGTAAAGGACGAGGGCGCGGTCTTGATCCGCTCAGTGACCATGCCGCGGTCGAACCGGACCCGCTCTTTGCCGGGCTCGACGCGGGCGCCCGCGGCGGCCAACAGGTCGCGAGCCTCCTCGTCGAGGAAGTCCATGCCGATCTCCTCGAGGACCTGGAGCGAGGCCTCGTGGATCGACTCGAGCTCGTCGGCCGAGACCACCTCGGTCGGTTGGTAGCGCAGCCGCGGCTGGGCCCACGGTCGTTGCTGCGGAAGCCGGCTCCGCTCGCCGGTCGCACGCCCGCCGCTCCGCCGCCGTCGCTCGCCGGCCGGCGCCGCGTCCGTGTCGGTCACGCCGCGAACCGCCGGATCGCAACTTCGTCGAGCGCCGCCCCGAGGCCGGGCTGCTGTGGGACCCGCAGGACGCCATCAGTACCGGGCCTGATCGGCTCGGCGAGCATGAAATCACGCCGCTCGGGGGTCCAGCCCGGTGGGTCGTACGGAAACTCGATGAACGGGCCGCCTCCGACGCCTGCCGCGACGTGGAGGTTGGCGAGCAGCCCGATCCCGTTCGTCCACGTGTGCGGTGAATACCAGCGGCCCTTCGTTAGCGCGAGCTCCCCGACCCGCCGACCGTTCGTCATGCCGGCAGCCAGGACGACGTCGGGCTGGTGGACGTCGAACGCGTCGGCGTCGATCGCGGCCACGATCTCCCGCATCGTTCGCGTCATCTCGCCGCCCGCGATCCGAATGCTCGGGACCGCCTTCCGCAATGCCGCGAGGCCCGCCAGATCGGAGCCGTCGAGCGGTTCTTCGAGCCAAAGCACATCGAGCTCCGCCAGTCGCGAAGCGATCGAACGTGCCGTCTCCCAGTCGATCGGGGCCGTCGTGTCGCCGGCCATCCGCCAGCCCTGGTTCAAGTCGACCATGATCGCCATCGTGTCGCCCACGGCGGCGCGCGTCGCCTGGACGGCGGCGAGTCCGTCCTCGAGCCGCCTCGGATCGACGCGAATCTTCAGCGCCCGGAAGCCCTCCTCGCGGAGCCGCAGCGCCGATTCGGCTCGGGCGGCCGCCGGCAGCAGCGACCCGCACGACGCATATGCCGCGATGCCGTCCGTCGCGCCGCCGAACAACGTCGCCACGGGCACGCCCTCGACCTGGCCGGCGATGTCCCAGAGCGCCGCCTCGAGCGGCCAGTACCGGCCTGCGTGGAAGTCGATCGTCTCGAGGACGCGGACATGGCGGGGAATCGCCAACGGGTCCTCGCCGACGAAGAGGTGCTCGAAGGCCTCGAAGCCATCCATCGTGTCGCCGGAGCCGGTACCGACGACTCCCTCATCGGTTTCGACGCGGACGACGGTCGCGGTGAACGACCGACGCGGAACCGGATCCCAGGCGGCGTCGAACGGCGGATCGAGGGGCTCGACGAGGCGATCGAGCCGGATGGCGGTGATCTTCACGCCAGGGTCAGGCCGGGTGACGGGAACACGCGGCCAGTATCGCCCAACGTCCAAAGGGGCGTGACGATCGGTTCCGGCTGCGGTACGGTTTCGCGTACCGTCAAACCACCCTGAGGAGTCGCGACCGATGGCCGGCCAGACCACCCATGGTGCCGTCGTGGAGTTCGATCACGACACGAAGACGTACGACCCCGAGGCAACGAAGGACGGACGGATACCCGGCGCCGTAAACGAACTCTCCCTTACCGTCCCGGCCGGCAACATCATCAAC
>JANMPL010000599.1:0-1885 GCA_031369845.1 Chloroflexota bacterium | reverse complement strand
TCGCGAAGCTGCGCGAGGCGTACGAGGCCGTTCCCGCCTGACGCGGGACGTCCTTATCGCCGGCACCTCAGGTTCTTCGTCATTCCCGACTCGGCGGGCTCCCGGCCCAAGCAACTGGACATCCTTGGTGCCGACGACACGGTGATCGAAAGCATCCCGCTCGACTAACTGTCGGTCCAGGCCGTCGGCGCCCTCAGTGAATGAGGCGGTACCGGGTGAGCCGTCTCCTGAGCCAGGCACCGCGAGCTGACTATCATCGGGCCATGACAGAGAGCTCGTACGTCGAACTCGCCCAGCGTCTCGAGGCGCTTGACTTCGGGAGTGACGAATTCCTCAACGCACTCGCAGGCGATGTTGAGTTCACCGCCATCGGCGATCACGCGCTGCTGCCATGGGCAGGAAGCTTCCGAGGTCGCGACGGCGTGCTCGAATGGCGCGCCAGACTTGGCGGGGCTCTCAAGTACGACACGTGGGAGCCGCTCTCGTGGATCGGGGCAGGCGACATCGTCCTGGAGCTGGCACACGCAAGTGGCCACGCACGTGCTACCGGCCGAGCCTACGAAAGCGACCTGGCGCGGATATGGACGTTCCGCGACGGTCTCGTCGTTAGAGTTGCCACCTTCTACGACACGCTGAGCTATGCCTTGGCGATCGGGGTCGTCACAGCGTGAGGTCATGACCGACCCTAAGTCCTGCGAAGCACAACGGGCCGCCACCGTCTTGGGCTGGTCGGCCGAGGGAGCGTGATGAAGGCAGCAATCCAGGACCGGTACGGACCGCCCGACGTCGTTCGCGTCGTGGAAGTCCATCGTCCCGTGCCCGCTGAAGACCAAATGCTGGTCCACGTCCGAGCAGCCTCCGTCAACCGGGCCGACCTCGACGGCCTCGGCCCACGGCCGGGCTTCATTCGACCGTTCATTGGCATGCGCGCGCCAAGGAACCAGCGCATCGGGATCGATGTCGCGGGCGTCGTCGAGTCCGTCGGATCGAACGTGACGCGATTCGGGCCTGGTGACGAGGTGTTCGGGGACATGTTCGCGGGCGGCGCCGGGCACGGCGCCTTCGCCGAATACGTCTGCGCCAAGGAAAAGGCGTTCCAGTCGATGCCAACCGGGATGACGTTCGAGGAGGCGGCGACCCTTCCGCACTCTGCAATCCTCGCCGTCCAAGGGCTTCGGCTCCGAAGCGGCCGATCGCCAGAACCCGGCGACAAGGTCCTGATCGATGGTGCGTCCGGAAATGTTGGTCCGTTCGCGGTCCAAATCGCGAAGGCGATGGGCGCCGAGGTAACCGGCGTCTGCAGCACAGAGAAGATGGACATGGTCCGGTCGCTCGGCGCCGATCACGTGATCGACTACAAGAAGGTGGACTATACGAAGAGCGGGGAGCGCTACGACTGGATCGTCGACACCGACTCTCATCATTCGATCCTCCGAGTCCGGCGCGCCATGCGCCCGAACGGGGTCTACATCACGCTCGGCGGGACGTCGCTCCCGATTCTGGCGGGGATGATCCTCGGGCCGCTGATTTCGTTGGCCAGTGACAAGTGGACGGGGCTGATGCTCTGGTGGAAGCCGATGAAGGCCGAGGACGTGGACACCCTGAAGGAGCTGATCGCGGCCGGCAAGCTGAAGCCGGTCATCGATCGCCGCTACCCATTGAGCGAGATCGTCGAGGCGCTCAAATGGGTCGACGACGGCCACGCGAGGGGCAAGGTCGTCATCACCGTGTGATTACGCCCCCTTCGGGCTCCTGCGTCCGCTCGAGTGAGTGTTCGTCGCCGCTTCCGCCTCCGCGATCCGGGCGAACGCGTTCAGTTCGCCTTGGAACGTCCCGCGGTATGACCCCTTCGAGAAAATGCGGCCCATGATGCCCGGGATCACGC
>JANMPL010000563.1:0-2814 GCA_031369845.1 Chloroflexota bacterium | reverse complement strand
CAGCTTGACGTTCGCGGCCGCCGAGGCGGTCTGCGTCGACCCGCCGGACGGCCAGCTGCTCGAGAGCATGACGACGCTCGTCGACGGGAGCCTCCTGCGACCGATCGCGACCGATGACGACGAGCCGAGGTTCGCGATGCTGGAGACGATCCGGGAATACTCGGGGGATCAGCTCGCCGCCTCCGGCGAGGCTGAGGTCATCGCCCGCCGGCATTTCGACTACTTCTTCGACCTCGGCCGCCGTTTCGCGGACGACCTCGGCACGGGGGACCTGGTCGCGTGGCTGCACCGACTGGACGCTGACCGCGCGAACCTCGCCGCGGCGACGAACTGGGCAATAAGCGCAGGTGAGTTCGGCCGGGCGGCCGAACTCTTCGAGTTCCTGCGGGACTACACGCGGGCACACGGCAGGACGGCGGAGGCCCGGTCGCTCGTCGCAACGCTCCTCGCCCACACGGAACTCGCGGACGCGCAGCGGGGCAAGCTCCTCCACGAAGCGGCGGTTCTAGCAGTACGCCAGGGCGATATGGCGGTGGTCGATGGGTTCGCCGCGGAGGCTCTTGCCCTGGCACGCAAGCTGGGCGACGCTCACGGGGCCGTCGGCGCCGGGCAGTTGCGCGCGCTGAGCGCCGCAGAACGAGGCGACGCGTCGGGTGAAGCCGACGCTCTTCGGGAGATGCTCGAGGACGCCGACCGTTCGGGAGATCCGCGGATGGAGATCCTGGCCAGATCGGCCGTTGCGCTGCGAGCACTTCGGCGTGGCGAGTTCGACGAGGCGGCCGCGCAGTACGACGAAATCGTCACGAGGATGCGCCACGTCGATGTGATGCGCGAGTCGCTCGGCGCGGGTCTCTTCAACCGAGGGCTCTCGGAGCTCCATGCCGGACGCCTCGCCGAGTCAGCGGGTTCGCTTGCCGAGAGCGCCGCGATCGGCCGGTCCATGGAGGACCTGGATCTGCTGGGCTACGTCCTCGAGGGCTACGCGGCGCTCGCGGCGGCCTTTGATCGGCATGGTCCGGCGGCCCGACTCCAGGGAGCTTCGGCGACTGCCCTGGCTGAGGTCGGCTCGGTGCTGGAAGCGTTCGAGGCGCAGATGCGAGACGGGACAGCCCTCGCGGCGAGGGCGGCCATGGGAGACAAGACGTACGAGGCCGAACGGTCCGCGGGGGCAGCTATGCCGACCAGCGACGCGATGGAGCTCGCGCTCGCTGTCGGCGCGGACGCGGCGGCCGGGAAAGCCGCCGGACAGATCGGCTGACCTCAGGCCTCGGATCCGAAGGACGGGATAGCGCCGAGCAGCAACGGGGCTTGTGTGACCGCGCGTGTCGGAGTCCTGCGCGGCGCGAAGAGGGCGGCGCCGCCGAGAACGGCCACAACGGCTGCGCAGGCCAGGACCGCGAAGCCGACGCCGATTGCGTTGGCCACGATCCCGATCATGATCGATCCGGCCATGACCCACGCTGCCGCAAGCGTGTGAAGCAGCCCGAGCGTCCTGCCCAGCTGTCCGGAATGGGTCGACCGCTGCAGCTCCGTCATGTTGAGAGTGTCGAGCTGCACGATCGCCGCAGAGACGATCGCAACGGCGAGCGCGATGATCACGGGAGCGGTGCTCGCGGCGAGCAGTGCCAGGCTGCCAACGGCAACCACGATCCCGACAACGAGGCCCTGCCGCGACCGGCCATTGACGAACGCGCCCGCGCCGACCGCTCCGGCGAGTCCGCCGAGACCGGCGCTCGTGCTGAGGATCCCGATCAGCGCGACATCGTCGCCCGGCAGCGCCGCGGTGAGCAGCACCGGAAGGATGAACATCGCGCCAGCAGCGAAGCTGATCGCCGCATCCATCGCCAGCGGCCGGAGCGCCTCACGACCGATGCGGGCCCAGCCCGCCGCCGCGGCGTCGCTGTGGCGCTCGAGCTCGTGCGGAGACGGACCCACGGTGGAGGGCGCCGCATCGGCCTTGCGGACCAGGACGATCAGGACCGCCACAACGACGAGGAACGACAGCCCGTTGAGCGCGAAGGCGAATTCCAGCCCGCCGACGACAATGAGCAGGCCGGCGAGGGCTGGGCCCAAGATGCACGCGAGGTTGTCGAAGGTCGAGGACAGGACGTTGGCAATCCCGAGCTCTCCCTCGTCACGCGCGAGGTCGGGGATGAGGGTTCCCTGGGCGGGCATCGCGAAGGTCCCTGCGGCAACGGCCGCCAGGGCGATGCCGAATGCGATCCAGAGCGGCCCGCCCAGCAGGAGTAGCCCGGTCATCAGGAACATCAGGCTGGCTCGACTCGACTCTGCGAGGAGCAGGAGGTGGCGTCGGGAGACGCGGTCGGCAACGATCCCGGCCGGGATCGAAAGCAGGAGCCATGGGAGCAACCGCGCGGCCGCCGCGAGACCGACGAGGGCCGGGTTTGCCGTCTCTCGGTAGACGAGGACCGGAATGACGGTCAGGTAGAGCCAGTCACCGATCGCGGAGATGCCGTTGGCCAGCACGAGGGCGCTGAGCGCCGGATTCGCCGCGAGGCGCCGGGTCGAAGACGCGATCTTCACCGTGGTCTCCTTGGCTCTGATCCGGAGGAAAGAGTGGCGCCCGCGGTTGGACGGGCGCCACGTGGGATGGCTACGCTACGGGCGACCGCCAACCAGCCTCAGGGTCGACGACCGGCCAGCCCCTGCCGGCCTCGGGCTCGACGAACGGGAGCTTGCCCCCGGCCTCGGGCTGGATGAACGGGATCCTGCCCCCGGCCTCGGGCTGGATGAACGGGATCCTGCCCCCGGTCTCGGGCTGGATGAACGGGATCCTGCCCCCGGCCTCGGGCC
>JANMPL010000540.1:0-9717 GCA_031369845.1 Chloroflexota bacterium | reverse complement strand
CTCGTCGCGCCAGCGGAGCTCGGCCGCGACCTGCTCGCCGCGGAGCATCGAGTCGACCGTCTCGGCGACGTCGGCATGAACCGTGACCCGTTCGCGATCGATGATCTCGATGATCACGTCGAACGTCGGCGGCGCCTTCCGCTCGAGGACGCTCTTCTGCGTCCGCCGGCGGCGCGCCTCCTCGTCGCCGAGGGTGACGCTCTGGATCCCGCCGATGAGATCGGACAGCGTCGGGTTGAGCATGAGGTTGTCGAGGTTATTGCCGTGGGCCGTTCCGATGAGCTGGACGCCCCGCTCGGCGATCGTCCGGGCGGCCTGCGCCTCGAGCTCCGTGCCGATCTCGTCGATGACGATGACCTGCGGCATGTGGTTCTCGACCGCCTCGATCATCACCTCGTGCTGGAGCGACGGCGTCCGGACCTGCATCCGGCGCGCTTTGCCGATCGCCGGGTGGGGAATGTCGCCGTCGCCGGCGATCTCATTGGACGTGTCGACGACGACCACGCGCTTACCCATGTCGTCGGCAAGTACGCGAGCCGCTTCGCGGAGCATCGTCGACAAGCCGATTCCGGGCCGGCCCATGATGAGGATCGACTTCCCGGACTCGACGAAGTCCTCGATGATCTCGATCGTCCCGTAGACCGCCCGCCCGATCCGGCACGTCAAGCCGACGATCTTGCCGGTCCGGTTGCGGATCGCGCTGATCCGATGGAGCGTCCGCTCGATCCCGGCCCGGTTGTCGTCGCCGAACGTCCCGATGTGGTCGACGACGTGGGCGATGTCGGCCTCGGTGATCTCCCGATCGAGGAGCATTTCCTCGCTGTCGGGGAAGCGCGCCTCCGGACGGCGGCCGAGGTCGAGCACGACCTCGATGAGCGCCTGCTTATCCGGCAGGGCGTTGACGGCCGAGACGATCTCGGGCGGCAATGAGGCGAGGAGCGCGCTCAGGTCGTCGATCGATTCCCGACGGAGGTCGGCAGATCCCACGATGGCCTCCTTAGCGGACGCCGGCCGGCACCAGGGCCGGTTCGGCGACGCGTACGGCAGTTTCCTTCATGAGCAGCGTCACTGTGGCAATCGTATTGAACCCCGCTTCTTCCAGTCTGCTATCGACAGGCGATTCGTAGGTCCGGACGGGCGCCAGAACACCCTGGTCGCGATGTCCGGCCGCCGTGCCCGTCCGGCCGGCAATGCTCCCGAGCGCGAAGCCGACGATGTCAGTGACATCCGCCCCCGGGCGCGCGACCACCTTCAAATAGTGTGGCTGGTCCTCCTTGGCTACGCCGACCTGGACGAATGCGTCGAGCTCCGTGCCGTCGCGGCCCCCGCCCGGCGACTCCTGGACGAAGGCCTCAACGTCAGCGAACCGGAGGATCGGGGCGAGGCTCGAGCGCGGCACGCGCCAGTTGCCGCCCTGGCGCTCCCAGTCATTCAGCCGGATCGCCTCGAGCCGCTGGACCGGCTGCGGCGTCGCGGACGCGTAGAGGCGCATGAGCGCGACGGCATCGAGCGGCACGGCGGGTCGGATCCGAGCGCTGCGGGCCCGCGCTTCCTTCCATGCCGCGGGCAGCAAAGGTTGGGGCGGCCGATAGAGGATGACCTCCTCGCCATACCGAGCGAAACCGGCCTGCATGAACAGCTCGACGTTGCCGTCCGTGTCGGCGCAGGCAACGTGCAGCCGCACCGCCCCCCGCTTCGAGGCTTCACGGGAGAGCTGCTGGACCAGGCGGAAGCGGATGTCGCCAGCGTTCGACGAGCCGATGCCATCGAGCTCCACGATCGTCCATTCGTCGCGGAACGATTCCCTCTCGACCCTGATGAGGCCTGCGAGCCGGCCCTCGGACTCGTAGACGAACATCAGGTCATGCGGCCTGAACGCCCCGAGGGGCAAGCGAAAGAGGCTGAACACCCCGATCGGCGGGCCGTTGACCGGCAGCCCGAGCGATCTGGTCGACGAGTCGGGGTCCTGGCACAGTCGCGACAGCTCACCGAGCGCGGCGAGGTCGGTGAGGCGAGCCGCCCGGACCTTGCCGGCCTGCTTGACCGTCCTGGCCTCGGTCACGACGCCGTCCTCGAACGGCGAGTCGGGTGGGGGCGTCGACCGGCGCCTTCGCCGGGATCCTCGTGCTCGTTCGCCATCGTCGCGACGAGACGATGGAAGCGCGTCTCGCCGGCAAGCTCGGGATGGAACGCGGTCGCGATGATATTCCGCTCGCGAACGGCGACGATCCGGCCGTCGTCGAGGCGGGCGAGGATGTCCACATCCGGTCCGGACCGCTCGATAATGGGCGCCCGGATGAAAACGCCGTGGACGGGCTGGTCGCCGAGGACCGGGACGGGCAGGTCCGCCTCGAACGAATCGAGCTGGCGGCCAAATGCGTTGCGCCGGACCGCCACGTCGAGGAGCGGCAGGATGGGCTCCTCCCCACCGACGATCTCGCGGGCGAGGACGATCATCCCGGCGCAGGTCCCGAAGATCGGAGCCCCAGAAGCCGCGAGGTCGAGCATCGGCTGACGAAGGCCCCACCGATCGATCAGCTTGCCCATCGTGGTGCTCTCGCCGCCTGGCAGGATGAGGCCGGCGACGTCATCGAGATCCGCCGGCAGGCGCACCGGAACGCCCTCGACACCGATGGCGTTCAAGGTTTCGAGGTGCTCCCTAAACGCACCCTGGAGAGCGAGGACACCGATTCTCATGGGTGGGCAACCTCAGCCGTGCGTGGGCACACGCTCTCCGAAGTCCAAGGCGAAGCTCCGCGACGCCATTGGCCTGAGGACTGCTCGCGGAAGGCCCCCTGCAGGGCTAAGACTCCGATTCTCATGGTGAACGCCTGCGGTCGCGGGCCTGTGGCCGCGCCCTTACCAGCCCCGGACCGCCAGGCGCTCCTCGTCCGGGATCGCTTCGATCGGGATCCCGCGCATCGGTGCGCCCAGGCCCTTCGAGACCTCGGCGATGATCGACGGGTTGTCGAAGTGAGTGGTCGCCTGGACGATCGCGTTGGCCATCCGGGCCGGGTCCTCGCTCTTGAAGATGCCGGACCCCACGAATACGCCCTCGGCGCCGAGCTGCATGACGAGTGCGGCGTCGGACGGCGTCGATATCCCACCCGCGACGAAGTTGACAACTGGCAGCTTGCCATCGGCGGCGACCTGCCTGACGAGCTCGTACGGCGCCTGGAGCTCCTTCGCCGCGACGAACAGCTCGTCCTCGCGCATCCCCTGGAGGCGCCGGATCCCGGCCAGGACGTCCCGCAGCTGACGGACGGCTTCGACGATGTTGCCCGTGCCCGCCTCGCCCTTCGTCCGCATCATCGCGGCGCCCTCGTTGATGCGCCGCAACGCCTCGCCGAGGTTCCGGCAGCCGCAGACGAACGGGATCTTGAAGGCGTGCTTGTCGATGTGGTTCGTCTCGTCGGCCGGCGTCAGGACCTCGGATTCGTCGATGTAGTCGACCCCGAGCGCTTCGAGGACCTGGGCTTCGACGAAATGGCCGATCCGGGCCTTGGCCATGACCGGGATCGAGACCGCGTTCATGATCCCTTCGATCATCGAGGGGTCGCTCATCCGGGCGACGCCACCGGC
This sequence comes from Chloroflexota bacterium, assembly GCA_031369845.1. Classification (GTDB taxonomy): domain Bacteria; phylum Chloroflexota; class Limnocylindria; order Limnocylindrales; family CSP1-4; genus CF-46. The sequence goes on along the minus strand of JANMPL010000540.1, from coordinate 6,135 downwards.
GGCGCGAATGTCGGCGGGCACGCGCTCGAGGGCCATGACGGCGACAGCGCCGGCGTCCTCTGCGGTTTTGGCGTGATCGGGCGTGACGACGTCCATGATGACGCCGCCCTTGAGCATCTGGGCGAGGCCCTTCTTGGTCGCCCAGGTGGACGTTTCGAGGGTCATGTGATGTTTGGCTCCGGGCTCGTGCGCTCGGTCCGCCGGCCGTGCTTGCCCCGGAGTCCTCGTCCGTTCGAGCGGGCCGGGCCGCCTCGCGCGCCCGGATTATCGCACGGGTTGCGGACTTGCCCGCCTCTACGGTGTTCGCGGGAGGGGCGCCGGGACGTTCGGGCGATGGCGCGGCCGCACCAGTCTGGGCACAGTGAGTAGTCAAGTTGACCACCAATCGGAGCCCGATCTTGTTGAACCGCCTGCGAGGCCTCGTTCGCGGTCTCGCCGACGCGAACGTCGTGCGGCAGCCCCGCTACAGGGCGTGGGAGCGCCGACACGTGCGCGCGGCTACCCGCGCTGGCGCTGCCGTCCTGATCGTGGTTCTCCTGTTCGATGCGGCCACGATGAGCTCGGTTGCGCCCGCGATCGCCGCGCTGAATCTACCGCTCGCCGTCGTCGGGGCCGCGTTGCTGCTCGCCCTCAGGCGCCGCTCAGGACCCCGGCGCAACCCGACAGGCGCCGCGGTCCTGTTGGGTGCCACGGCACTTGCGACATCGCTTTTGCCTCTCGGGCTGGTTCCGGAGGCAGGCACGATCCAGCTCGCCTATGTGCCGGTCGTGATCCTGGCCTCAGCGTTGTTCATCCCGTGGAACACGGTCCGTCACGCCGCGTGGCTTGTTGTCTGCCTCGCCATGGTGCTCGGATTCGTGGCTTCCCCGTTCGCGGCGGGACTGGACGAGAGCACCATCGGGGACCTGCTGACGATTTCGATCGACTCGGTCCTCGTGAGCCTCGCGGGCCATCTCGTCCTGCAGCGGCAGCGCCGCAGCATGTTCCTTCAAAAGATGCAGCTCAGGGGATTGAACGAGCTGGCGGCGCGCCAGGGCCGAGAGCTGCGCATCCTGGCCGAGGAGCTGCGGGAGGCTGCCAGGGTGGACCCGTTGACCGGCGTCGCGAATCGCCTGCGCCTCGGAGAGGACCTCGAGATGGTGGCCGGACGGGACGTTGATCGCGGCGAAGGCGCCGCGTTGATGATCGACATCGACCGGTTCAAGGACTACAACGACGGACACGGCCACCTCGCGGGCGACCAGGTGCTGCGTCAGGTAGCCGATGCACTGGCGGCGCACACCCGACCGTCGGATCGGGTCTATCGGTTCGGCGGCGAGGAGTTCCTAGTCCTGCTTCCTGGCGCATCGATCATTGACGCGCTCGCGGTGGCGGAACGGCAGCGCGCGGCCGTCGCAGACCTCGGCATCCGAACCGATCGACCGGGCCGCACCCAGGACGACGAGGTGGTGACCATCAGCGTCGGCGTGGCACTCCTGGGTGCGGGATCCTCAGACCAACCGACAGCCAGGGCGGACGAGTGGCTGCGTGCCGCCGACACGGCGATGTACGAATCGAAGATGAACGGTCGTAACCGGGTGACGGTCGCCCGGGCCGAACCTGCGGTGCGCGAGGCCATCGCCTAGCCCCAAGGTCGAACGGGCTCTCTCCAAAAACTCCGTCCGGACGCTTCGACCCGCCTGCGCGTGACGAACGGCGCCTGTCGGCAGCCCGACACGCGGTCGGCCGTAACGACCCCACCTTCCCAACGTCATCTGGGTATCGGACACGGTGGACCGCTCAGCCCGGCAACCGCCACCGAGCATTGCGCGGATGGCGCGCAGAAGGGGATTTGATGCGCAAGCTCATGGCAATCCCGATGGCGGGAATCATGGCGCTGACACTGGCGGCCTCGGCCCTGGCCGGCCCGAATGTTGGCAACTTCAGCGGCTCGCTGACGCTCGCCCAGGCCGGCTGGGAGTCGTACGCCGAGGACAAGGAATCGTATACATCGGGCTACGTCCTCGTGGGTCAGGAGCAGGGCGGCGATACGTTCGCCGAGTACAGCGAGTTCAGCGCTGAATGGGTGCAGTGCACGGGCACCGACACGCCGGACGATCCCGACGACGACACCTTCGGGTCGATCGGCTCGAACGTCTGGGGTTACGGCCCGGCGTCGCTCGCGATCGGCAGGAACTTCGGTACGGCAACCGCGAGCGGAACGCTCGAAACCAGCCGCGAGACCTTCAACGAGTGCACCGGCGAGTACGCCTACGAGTCGCTCCCGGCGCAGGCTTTCAGCCTCGATCTGACGGCGACATCCGGCACGGTCAAGGAGACTTCACGCGGCAGCTTCAAGCTGCCGGGCGAGTACAACAGCCACTCCTCGTACAAGGCGATCTACCGGTTCGCCGAGGGGACGATCGACCTTGGGGCCGGCGCCCAGGAGGTCTACGGCCAGATCGGGACCGTGTCCTGGAGGGACCATTCGAACGGCTGACGTCCGCCAGTAGGATCGGATCACGGCCCCGGGGCATCAGCTCCGGGGCCCTTTGCTGCCCGCCGATCTAGCGGGCGACCGTCCGGACGACCCCCGACATCAGCTTCGTCGCCCGTCGGGCGGCCGTCGGCGAGAGCCTGCTGAGCGCCTCAACCAGGTCAAGGACGTCGTCGTCGGGCAACCCGCCGAGCAGGTGGACGAGCCGCAGAACCGTATCGTCGGAGATCTCCCCGAGCAGTCGCATCCCACGTTCGAGCTCGCGTGGCTCGAGCTTCGGGATCAACCCGACGGCCCGATCAAAGAGGCGCACGAAGTCGGAGAAGATCGTCAGCCAGTCGCGCAGCCTCGCGAGGTCGTCGTCCTCCGGGTTTTCGGCCGCGGCCCTGGCCGCAGATCTCGTGGTCTCCTCGATGATCTTGACGATCGGGTCGCCTTCGCGGAGCTTCCGGCCGGCGATGACGCTTGTGAACCACTCCCAGTGATCGCCCACCGCGACATAGGCAATCCCCGCGGGCCCTCGTCGACCCACCCGCCGCGTCTCTGCGACGCGTTTGACGATGCCCCAGGCCTCCGCGTCGGCAAGGGCGAGGCTCGCCGCCCGGTGCGAAAGGCCGAGCGCCTCGCGGACCTCGCGCTCCGTGAGCGGCGCGTCGCGGACCATGAGGTACGCGTGGACGCGCCCGATCGCCGGCGCGACGCCCCACGCCGCGCTCATCTCGCCCCAGGCTTCGGCGAACCGCAGGCGGAGCGACTCGGCGGGCGATGTTCCGTGGCCGGCGATGTCATCGCCGTTCGCGGAAACATGCCCATTGACAGTAGCGGGTTGTGGTGTCATAACTTGCTATCAAATAGTAGCACGGTGGATCTCTCCGATGCCGACAACAACCATACCCACGAGCATCTGATGCGCATCGTCATCGCCGGCGGGTCGGGGTTCCTGGGGCATCGCGTCATGACGAAGTGGCTGGAGGCCGGCCATGAGGTGACCGTACTGACGCGGAACCCTGATCGGATTGCGGGCAAGCTCCCGACCGGAGCCAGCGCGTCGCGATGGGACCCGGCGGGCGCCGACGACGACCTCGTCGCTGCTCTTCGGAGCACCGATGCGGTCGTCAACCTGGCGGGTGTCCCGATCGGCGGACGACCGTGGACGCCGAGCCGCAAGAGGGCGATCCTGCAAAGCCGGCTCGCCGCAACCGGAGCGCTCGTGGAGGCGATGCGCCGCCTGTCGGCCGAGGACCGCCCCACGGTGCTGGTCAACGCCTCCGGCATTGACGTCTACGGCGATCGACCCGAGGGCGAGATGACCGAAGAATCCCCGCCCGGCGAGTCGTTCCTTGCTCGGGTCGTCGTCGCCTGGGAGCACGCGGCCAGGGCGGCCGAGGATCTCGGCGTTCGCGTCGTGATGGCCCGGACGGCTCTCATCGTCGCTCCGGAGACGCTCGCCTGGCGATTGGTCCTGCTGCCGTTCCGCCTCTTCGTTGGCGGGCCACTCGGGTCTGGCCGCCAGCGGTTCACGTGGATCCATGTGGACGACGCGGTCGGGCTCTACGACCTTGCGGTACACGACGAGTCGATCCGCGGTCCGTTCAACATGGTGGCGCCGCAGGTGCCCAGCCAGCGCGAGCTCGCACGGGCAATCGGCCGGGCAATGCACCGACCGTCGTTCCTCCCGATACCGGCCTTCGTGCTGCGCCTCGTGCTCTGGGGCCAGGCGGACATCGTCCTTCACGGCCGGGTCGCGGTTCCCGCGAAGGCACTCGCTGCCGGCTACGAGTTCCGTCACCCGACGGTCGAATCCGCGCTCCGCGACGTCCTCGAGCGGAACGGACCATGACGCAGTCGCTCGCGCGCCGCGCCGCATCCAACTGGCTCGCCGGGGTAGTCGTCGGAGTCGTGGCGGGCGTCCTCTCGCTTCTCTTCCCGACGCTCGGCTGGCTCGTCGTCGTCGCCTTCCTCGTTGGCCTGATCCGAGCGGCGCCACGGTTGCCGGCGCTCGGCGGGCTGTTCCTCGGATACGGGGCGGCGTGGCTCGTCGTCCTCGTCCGATCCCACGTCGACTGCCAGACGTTCGACGCCGCACCGAACCACGAGTGCGGCGACCCCGACATCGGTCCGTGGCTCGCCTTCGCTGGGGTCCTATTTGCCGTCGGCGTCGTGTTGACGGTCGTCGCGCGGATCCGGGCGAGCCGGCGCGACTGACTTGCGGCCGCCTATGTCAGCGGCCGACAGTCGCGAGTGCGGCCGAGACCGCAACGAAGAGCGGATCCGACGGATCGACCTCGACCTCGCACGACGCGATCCGCTCCGCTCCTGACGGCGTCGCGAAGGTGTAGATCGTCTCCTGGCCGTCGAAGGCCACGGGGCAGGTGCCCGTGAACGGACGGCTCTTCAGTGCGCCGAAGTCGGCCTTGGATATCTCCGTTGCGAGCCCCTCGAGCACGACCGCGGGCACTGTCCCGAGCACAGAGTCTGCGGGTGCGGCCTCGTGGACGCGGCCATCAGCTTCGATGACGGTCGTCCAGTCGCAGGCGCCGTCGGGGCACTCGCCACCGCGGGTTTCGACGGTCACGAGTAGCCCGATAGGCGCCGAGGTCGGCGTGGGGCTGACGACCGCCGGCGACGCCTGAGCCGCACACCCGACCATGAGGAAAGCGGCGACAGCGATCGGGATCAGCAAAGCCAGACGGGGCAATGGCATCGGCATCTCGCGACGACGCACGGTCCCCGCCAGCGGTTCCGACCTATGATCGCGACCATGCCCGTCCTGCGCACCCGGCTCGATCCCGCCAGCGACGAGGCCCGCGCCAACCACGAGGCGATGGCCAACCTTGTCGCTGAGCTGCGGCAGCGCCAGGCGGCCGTGGCCGGCCGGGGGGCCGGCGGCGACGACCGCTCGATCGCGCGGCACCGCGAGCGGGGCAAGCTGCCGGTCCGGGAACGGATCGATCGGCTCGTCGATCCAGGCTCGGCCTTCCTCGAGCTGAGCCCGCTTGCGGCCAACGGTCTGTACGACGACGAGGCTCCCTCGGCCGGGATCGTCACGGGAATCGGCAGCATCGAGGGGACCCGGGTCGTCATCGTCGCCAACGACGCGACCGTCAAAGGCGGAACCTACTACCCACTGACTGTCAAGAAGCACCTGCGGGCGCAGGAGATCGCCTTCGAGAACCGGCTGCCGTGCGTTTACATCGTCGACAGCGGCGGCGCGTTCCTCCCCCTCCAGGCCGACGTCTTTCCTGACCGCGATCACTTCGGCCGGATCTTCTACAACCAGGCCCGGATGTCGGCCGCTGGGATCCCGCAGGTCGCGCTCGTGATGGGCAGCTCCACCGCCGGCGGGGCGTATGTCCCGGCGATGAGCGACGAGACCGTCATCGTCAAAGGCACGGGCACGATCTTCCTGGGCGGCCCGCCCCTGGTAAAGGCCGCGACCGGCGAGGAGGTAAGCGCCGAGGACCTCGGCGGCGGCGACGTCCACACTGCGATCTCGGGCGTTGCGGACCACCTTGCGCTCGACGACGAGCACGCCCTGGCGCTGGGCCGCTCCATCGTCCGCAACCTCAACCGCCGCCCGCCTGAGCCGCCGTGGGATCGGGCGACGCCGGAGCCACCGATGGTCGACCCGGCGGGGCTGTATGGGGCCGTCTCGGCGG
>JANMPL010000533.1:0-2172 GCA_031369845.1 Chloroflexota bacterium | reverse complement strand
CGTCGCGCGGCCGGCGACGGTCGTCGGGACCTCGGCCAGGACGCTGGGCAATGACTCCGCCTCGTTGTAGGCGGGGATCACGACGAGGACGCCGCCAGCGTGGTCGCCAAGTTGTTCCTGGTCTTCGCCAAGGCTGAACGCCAGACCCAGCGGATGCGGCGGCTCATCCGGGCTCTGTCGGCGGCGCAGCTCGAGCAGGAGCAGCTCGGCGACCACGCGGGTGGCATCCTCGTGGTGATCCCGGCCTACAACGAGGTCGAGGCCCTGCCCAAGGTCCTCGACGAGGTGCCGGCAATAGTGGCGGGTCGGCCGACTCGAGTCATCGTCGTCGACGACGCCTCGCGTGACGGGACCCGTCGCGTGGCGATGGAGCACGGGGCCCACGTGGTGACCCATCCGGTCAACGGCGGCCAGGGCTCCGCGCTCCAGACCGGCTATCTCATTGCTGAACGGCTCGGCGTCGAGGTCGTCGTGACGCTCGACGCTGACGGCCAGCACGTCCCGACCGAGATGGAGCGGCTCGTCGGCCCGATCATCGCCGGCGAGGCCGATTTCGTCGTCGGCTCGAGGCGGTCCGGGACCTACGAGCGGGAGGAAGGGGCCGATTCGATGGCCCGCAACCTCGGGATCGGCGTATTCACCCGACTGATCAACGTGCTGGGCGGCACGCACGTCACCGACGTCGCCAACGGGTACCGGGCCATCCGGGCGAACCGCCTGGCGGAGATCGTCTTCACCGAGGATCAGTTTCACAATCCGGAACTGCTGCTCGGCGCGGCGCGGGCAGGCCTCCGCATTCGCGAAGTCCCGGTCACGATCCGCGTCCGCTCGGCAGGGACGTCGAAGAAGGGCGGGACCTTCCGCTACGGCTACGGATTTCTGCGCGTGATCCTCCGCTCCTGGCTGCGCTGAGGGCTCAGCGGCACCAGATCGGCTTCAATGGCCGGGCTCGCGGTCGGCCCCGGCCGGAATCGCGGCCAACTTGTCGCGATGCCAGGCCTCGATCCGGCGTCCGAGCAGCAGGTTGAGCCAGCCGTTGAGGAATGCGAGGTTCACGACCACGATCGCGAGCGGCAGGCTCCCCACGCGCGGCGAGTGGCCGCGCGCGCGAAGGGCCCAGCCCACAGCCGCCAGCGCGAGCACGACGAGCCCGGCCAGGACGGGCAGGAGATAGGCGGGCTCGCCGCCGAGCCCCAGGGCGAGGGCGCTCGCCGCCGCGATCGCCGCGAGGATCGGCGTCGCCCAGCGCAGGATCTTGTGCGACCAGATCGCGAGGAACGCTGACGGGCGACGCCACGGCGTGAGGCGGCCGACCATCGACAAGTTGGCCCGAATACCCTGTGTCGCCATTCGGGCCCGGCTTCGGAACTGCTCGTGCACCTCGCCCATCGTCCGGTCGGTCGCCATGGCATCCGGCACGGCGAGAACGACGAGTCCCTGCTCGCGGGCAACGAGCGGGAGCTGCTGGTCCATCGACACGTGCGGGGGAACTTCGCGGTACGCCGACCGGCGAATCGCGAGGATTGCGCCCGTGACGGCGGTCAGCCAGCCGGCCCGGCTCTCGGCGGCGCGGACGAACTGTTCGTACCGCCAGTAGGCGCCTTCGTTGCGAGCCGTCTCGGTCCGTTCCTCGTCGAGCCAAACGATGCGGCCGGTGGTCGCGCCGACCCGATGATCGTCGAACGGGGCGAGGAGCGCCGCGAGACAGCCTGGAAGAAACCTGGTCTCGGCGTCCGTGAGAACGACGATCTCACCCCGGCTCGCGGCGAAGATCGCGGCCTGGGCTGCCGCCTGGCCACCGCGCGGCAGGTCGAGCAACCGGATCCTCGTGTCCTGCCGGGCAGCTGCCGCGGCGACCTGCGCTGTCTCGTCCGTCGACCCATCCGAAGCGACGATCACGTCGAGTTCGAACGGGACCACCTGCGCGAGTACGTCCGCGATCCGATCGCCAAGCTGGCCAGCCTCGTCATGGATGGCGACCCCAACCGTGACGATCCGGGGTCGCGAACCACCAGTCCGAACACGGAAGGGGCTGACGGCGGCGACGAGCGACGCGGTCACCGGGTAGCCGACGTAAACCCACACCATGAGGCTCGTTGCGACCCAGAAGATCAGGGAGACCACCAGCCAAGAGTAGACCTCGGATGAGGGCGGTGTCAGCGCGGTGACCAG
>JANMPL010000503.1:0-1626 GCA_031369845.1 Chloroflexota bacterium | reverse complement strand
CACTGCCGCCGCCGCCGGGGCGCGGCGCGCCGGGGGCCCGGCCCGGCTCGCACCCGTTGGGGTGGCGCGTCCCGCCCACGCCCGCGCGTTTCGAGCTAGATGCGCCGAGGATCGACGTAATCGGCACTGCCGGTCTTCTCCTCGGCCTCCTCCTCGGCCTGGTCCCCGACGCCCGCGCCACCGGCCGCGCCAACGGCGCCACCGACGACCGCGCCTGGAGGCCCGGCGACCGCCATACCGACGGCCGCACCGGCGAGTCCGCCGGCTACGCCACCGGCGCCTGCGCCGGCTTCGTCGTCACCTTCGGCCGCTTCACCGGCGACCGCGGCACCGTGGGCGCCACTCGCGCCACCGACGTCTGCGCCGGGAGGGCCACCGACCGCCATACCGACGGCCGCGCCGCCGAGGGCTCCGGCGCCTGCCCCGATGGCCTCGCCGCCGCCCTCTTCGTTCTCCGCCGCGGTGCCGTCGGCACGAGTCGTGTCGTCGGTCCGCATCATGTCGCCGTTCCAGTTCTCATCGTGGACGTGGCCAGGCTCGCCGTGGCCCGGGTCGTAGTCGTGGTGTCCCATATCCATCACTCCTATGTCGAATGGTTGCGCCGACGTTCGGCCGGCTGTCACCGACGCAACCGACGCCGGCCCCATGACGGTACGAAGCGGGCCACCGCACCCGAACGTCAGGAAATCCCATGTGCGTTTCAGGCACGTGACGGCCGATGGCGGTCCATGCCGATTGCTCAATGGTCCGAAATCGCACGCCGCTGGAACTCACTTCTGTCCCGACCAGTCCTCCGAAAGCGGATTCCGAATTCGGACTAACGGGCGCGCTGGAAGTGATCTGGTGGGGCGTAGGGAATCGGACTGCCTGCGGCCCGCGCGGGCGGCGCGCGGGAGGGTCCTAGAGCGCGACGGGGTCGAGCTTTTCCGGGTCGATGCCGAGCTCGCGGATGGCATCGGTGGCCTTCTCGGCCGGAATCGCACCGCACCGGGCCAGTTCGACGACCGTTGCCGCGGCGATGTGGGGCGGGTCGATCTCGAACAGCGACCGGAGGTCCTCGCGCGTGCCGCTCCGCCCGAACCCGTCGGTCCCGAGGGCAACGTAGTAGGGCGGCAGCCAGCGCGACACCATGTCGGGCAGGGCCTTCAGCCAGTCGGTCGCCGCGATGATCGGTCCGCCATCCGGTCCGAGGACGGTCGAGATGTAGGGAACCCGCGGCGTCTCCGTCGGATGGAGCCGGTTCCAGCGTTCGGCTGCCAGCGCGTCGCGGCGGAGCAGCGGAAACGACGGCGCCGAGTAGACCTCCGCCGCGATCCCGAACTTGTCGGCCAGGAGCTCCTGGGCGGCCACCGCCTGCTGGAGGATGGAGCCCGACCCGACGAGCCGTGCCACCTGCGCCTTTCGCCCGAGGTCGGGCGCCTCGCGGAGGCGATAGATGCCGCGGATGAGCCCGTCGTCGATGCCCTCGGGTTTCTTTGGCTGCGGGTAGTTCTCGTTGTGGAGCGTGACGTAGTAGAAGACGTCCTCGCCCTTGACGTACATCCGTTCGATCCCGTCGCGCACGATCGCGGCCCGCTCGTACGCGTAGGCGGGGTCGTAGGCGCGGATGTTCGGGACGGTGGCGGC
>JANMPL010000447.1:0-2189 GCA_031369845.1 Chloroflexota bacterium | reverse complement strand
CTCCAGACCGGTGGCAGCTCGTATGTACCCATTCCACCGGTCCGGGTGCTGGACACGCGGCCGGCGTTCAACATCGGCCTGTCGGGCCCGTTCACCGCGAATGTGCCGCGGACCTTCCAGGTGAGCGGCGCCCTCGGCATCCCGGCCGCCGCGATCGCGGTCACCGGCAACGTCACGGTCGCCAACCAGACGGCCGGCGGCTACCTGTCGGTGAGCCCGACGCCGGTTGCCAACCCGAGGAGCTCGACGATCAACTTCCCGCTCGGCGACACCCGGGCCAACAACCTGACGGTCCCACTGGCTCCGGACGGCAAGCTGGCGGCGGTCTACAAGGCCCCGGCCGGCAAGACGACCCACCTGATCGTCGACATCACAGGCTACTTCCTGGCCGGACCCGAGGATGCGACGTACGCCCCGGTCACCCCGGCCCGGGTCCTCGATTCGCGGTCCGGGATCGGCCTGGCCGGGGGGTTCGCCCCGAATGTCCCCCGCAAGCTGACGATCGCCGGCAGCCACGGCATCCCGGCCGACGCTGTCGCAATTACCGGCAACCTCACAGTTGCCGGCCAGACCCGGGCAGGCTACCTGTCGATCACCAAGACGTCGATCGCCAACCCGCCGACCTCCACGCTCAACTTCCCGCTCGGCGACGTCCGGGCGAACGGTGTCTCGGTCCCGCTCAACGGAGCCGGCGCGTTGTGGATCGTCTACAAGGCATCGGGCGGCACGACCCAGGTCATCCTCGACGTCACCGGCTACTACCGGAACGACCCGTCGGGATTGCTCTTCTACCCGCTCAGCCCGGGCCGGATCATGGACACACGCCCGGGTAGCAGCAACGGGCTGCCCAGCCTGACCGGACCGTTCCTCGCAAACACCCCACGCCGGCTCCAGGTGGCCGGCCACTGGGGTGCCCCGGCCAGCGCGGCGGCCGTCACCGGCAATCTGACCGTCGTCAACCAGACCGCCGGCGGCTACGTCTCGGCGACCCTCAATTCCGAGGTCAACCCGACGACCTCGTCGCTCAACTTCCCGCTGGGCGACACCCGGGCCAACGGGGTCACCCTGCCGCTCAATGCCGGCGGCCGGTCATGGTTCGTCTACAAGGCCGGGGCCGGCAAGCAGACCCACCTCATCCTCGACCTGTCGGGCTACTTCAACTAGCCCGTCGGGCCGGGGAGCCGCCCACATCGGCGCAGATTCTCGCCGGGCGAGCACATGCGACGTGTTTGACGCGTCATCTGCAGGTTTGGCTCGCCGGGCGAGAAAACCGTGCGGAATTGCCCGGATTCTGGGCCTGAAGGCCGTAGAATCGGTCCAACTCGTCGCATGTGCTCGTGGCACGAGAATCGGGCCAAATTCGGTCGGGAGGCGGCCGAGGGAGGCGGCCGAGAGAGGCCCGATGCTACCCTTCCCGGCACCCCCGGACGAAGCCAGCCTGCCCCAGGAGCGACGCGTGGACCAGTCCTTCCGCGACGAGATGACGACGGGCTACGCCCTCGACGAACCGTCCATCGTCATCGGCAGCCCGATGCTCAACGGCGAGCTCTACAACGAGGCGCGCGTCCAGGTCGCGCTCTCGATGATGAACCGCCACGGACTGATCGCCGGCGCGACCGGCACCGGCAAGACCAAGACGCTCCAGCTCCTCGCGGGCGAGCTGTCGAAGGCGGGCGTGCCGATCTTCATCTCGGACATCAAGGGCGACGTCTCGGGGATGGCCGCGCCCGGCGATGCCACCAATCCCAAGGTCCAGGAGCGGGCGGCCTCGCTCGGCTGGACGTTCGAGCCGTCCGGCCACCCGGCCGAGTTCCTGTCGTTGTCGGGGATGCTCGGGGCGCAGGTCCGCGCGACGGTCCATTCGTTCGGGCCGCTGCTGCTCGGCAAGGTGCTCGATCTCAACGAGACGCAGACCTCGATCCTCTCGCTGATCTTCAAGTACTGCGACGACAACCACCTGCCGCTGCTCGATCTCGAGGATCTCGCGACGACCCTCAAGTTCCTCGCGTCGGACGAGGGCAAGCCGATCCTCGAGGAGTACGGCGGGCTGTCGCCCGCATCGGTCGGCGTCCTCCTCCGATCGATCATCGTCCTCCAGCAGGAGGGCGTCGACGCCTTCTTCGGCGAGCCGGAATTCGAGGTATCCGACCTCCTCCGGACGACGCCCGACGGCCAGGGCATCGTCAGCA
>JANMPL010000432.1:0-2652 GCA_031369845.1 Chloroflexota bacterium | reverse complement strand
TGGGTATGGGCGTGAACTGCGATGAACCCTACGAGGCGGCCGGGGCACCCGATTTCGGGGCCGGATCCGGCGTTCGCAGGTTGGGTCCGCGGGCGACCATCTCGGCGATGTCCTCCCGGGTGAATTCGGCGAGGACGTGCTTGCTGCCGGTCTGGCTGCCCATGAGCAGCCGGACGACGAACGCGCCATCCTGCTCGAAGAAGAAGACGTCGCGGGGCTTCTGCTCGTCCATGTAGCGGCCGAGGACGCGGAATGCCGTCTCGTAGTCGCCGGCGTCTCGCTCAGCCTCGGGGATCGGCTTGCCGCGCCGGGCAACCGATTCCTCCATGAACCGGGCGATGTCGTCGTCGAGGAACGTAAGGGTCTCCTTCGTCTGGGCGCCAAGCGACTCCGACCAGGCACCGCCGGCCGCTCCGGCAACGACGATCCCCTGGACGATGAACCCGTCGGGTGCCTCGACCAGCAGGATTTCGTGCATGGCGCGCTGGTCGATGAAGGCTCCGATTGATCGGAAGACCTCTTCGAAGTCCTGGCGCGGGCTTCCCTCGTAGATCCGCATCGAGTCTCCTCTGTGCGCCGGCCGAAGCGGATTCGGCCGACCCGGCTCACGAGCCGGTCGTCTGGTCCAGCAGCCCGCGATCCTTCGCTCGGCGATCGCTCGCCCTGAACGCAACGATCGATCCGAGTGTAGCCACCGTTCCCGTCGCCAGCAAGGCGACGACCAGTTCCAGGCCGCTCGGAACCGTGTGCCCGGCGGCCGACGCGAACAGGGAGCCATCCCCGCCGATCGAGCTCAGCCCGCCCGGGAAGAGCGCCTGGCGCACGCCCTCGATCCACCACGTGAAGGGCGTCAGCAGACTGACGACCTGGAGCGGTGTCGGAAGAACGGCGATCGGGAACACCGCCCCGGAGATGAGGAACAGGGCGCCGGCCGCTGCCTCAGGGTACGACCATGCCTCCTGGCGCGACTGGATGCAGACCGCGGCCATGAGGACACCGACGGCGACGATCGACGTGAGGCCGATGGCCATGACGACGATGAGCATCGGCCAGTTGACAGCCCCCGGATCGAACGGCACCCCCAGCGCCAGCACACCGACGGCCAGCGTGATCAGCGCCCCCATCGCCCCGACGGCGACGCGGGCGACGCCGCGGCCGAGCAGGACGACGAGGAAGTCGCTCGGGCTGACGTAGATGTACTTCAGCATCCGGTAGCGCTCGCGGTCCTCGAGGACGCTCCACGCCAACCCGGCGATCCCCGCTATGACGAGGGACCAAAGCGCGCTGCCGATGACGACGAAGGCGCGGTACTCGGGCTTCGCGCCGCCGCTGATGACGTCGAGCATGACGATGAGGATCAGGGCCGACGCCAGGGGTTTGGCGACGGAGTAGATGAAGAACAGGAGCGGATCCGTCCAGTTGGCTTCCATCAGCCAGCCGAGGCGAGCGGCCGTCCGGAAGCTGCGTCGGACGTCGGCGGCTCCTCCGCCGCGGGTCCGGCTGTGGTCGAAGCCACCCCAAGTAGGCGAGCCGAGGCCGGGATCGATCGGCGCGTCGATGCCGCTCATTGCCACCGAATCGACAGGCGGCCTTCCTTGCGCGCCAGCCGCTCAAGGACGCGGAGCGACCACCGGGCCAGCAGCAGGAAGACGACGGTCATTGCGACGAGGATGAGGGCCTCGATCTCAGGACTCGGTGTCCCGAGGGGATAGGCGGCGTCGGCGAAGGCGAGCTGGCGCATCGCATCGAGACCGACCGCCAGCGGCAGCAAGGCGATCGCGACCGATCCGAGGATCCCGAGGCGCGCGATCGGGAAGTTGAGCCCTGAAACGAAGTAAACCGGCTCGACGAGGAACTGGGTGAGGTGCCAGGCCTCGCGGCCCCACATCAAGAAGAGGCTGGCGAGGACCATGCCCAGGCCGTAGAGGGCGGCCAGGGTCAGGAAGAAGACGCCGATCAGCAGGAACCACTGGTCGACGACGAAGGACACCCCGTAAAGGACCGACGCGACGACGAGCACCGCCACGGCGCGGGTCGAGCTCATGACGAAGCCGCCGAACGCCATCCCTAACAGCACCGACATGATGTTCATCGGCGCCGCGAAGTAGAGCTCGAGATTGCCCTGGCTCTTCTCCCACCAGAGCTGCTGGGCCATATTCCAGATGACGTTGATCCAGAACGCCGTCATCGCCCCGCCCAGCACGACGAAGCCGATGTACTCCGGGGGCGCCTGGACCGCGCGGTAGACAAACACGAACGCCGACGTCGCAAGGAACGGCAGGAGAACCTCGAAGAAGACCCAGCTCTTCTCGCGGAACAGGCCCGTAACGCGCGGGTAGGCCCGCCCGACGATCGTCCGCAGGTCCGTCGCGATGATCTGCCGGCGCGACCAGTTGGCCGCCTCCTGCGGGCTCGCCGTCGGGCGGTAGACGAAGGCCGAGCTCAAATGAGGGCCTCCTCCTCTTCGCGCTCGCCCGGATCGTGGGCTGTATCGCGAGGATCCGGCGTCAGGTCGGGCGCGGGCGGCTCAGGCGGCCCGCCCTCCGCTGGCTCCTCGTCGAAGCCACGCCCGACAAGCTCGACGAAGACATCCTCCAGGGAGGGTTCGGACTTTCGAAGGGCGAGGATGTGTGACCCGATCCCGGCGAGCGC
>JANMPL010000431.1:0-7209 GCA_031369845.1 Chloroflexota bacterium | reverse complement strand
TCGACTAGGGCCTGGGAGGTTCCTGGGGCTGAGTCTCAATCCTCTCGATGCCCTCGAGGATCACATCGAGGCCGATCTCGAACTCGTCCGCGTAGTCGTAGCCGGGCTTCATGGCGTGCTCGGTGATGAAGGCCGATAGGTTCGGGTACTCGCCGGGCGGGAAGGGCTCGAGCATGGTCTCCGCCATCGCGGCGATATCGGTCGTGGTCTCGAACGGCAGGTTCATCTTCGTCAGGGCGAAGCCGTAGATGTAGCTATCGAGGAGCGAATAGGCATGCGCGGCCATCGCCATGTCGAAACCCGCCGACCGAAGGCTGCCGATCATCGCGTCGTGGTGGCCCAGGTTCGCCGGCCCCGGGTTGAGCCGCGACTCCATGAGCCCGATCGCCCAGCGGTGACGCAACAGGACGTCGCGAAGCGAGATGCCCCGCCGGCGCATCGCCGTACGCCAGTCAGGCCCGACTGAAGGGGTTTCGATCTCACCGAAGACGAGATCGACGATGCCGTCGAGGACCTTGTCCTTGTTGGCGAAGTGGTAGTAGAGGGCCATCGCCTCCACTCCCAGCTCCTGCCCGAGCTTGCGCATGCTGAGTGACTCCAGCCCGCCCTGATCGGCGAGCCTGAGGGCGGTTTGCAGTATCAGCTCCCGGCTCAGCGGGACGCGGATCGCTGGTTGAGTCGTGCGGGTTGTCATCCGCTTCCTTTCGGCCTCCGATGGCCACAAAGCCAAGGGTTGACAGCTGAAACTTTACACCGTACAGTCACGGCATCGCCACTTTACACCGTATAGTGAATGGAGTCCACTCATGAAGGCAATCGTCCAGGACGCCTACGGCTCGGCCGAGGTCCTGCAGTCACGCGACATCGACAAGCCGGAGATCGGCGACAACGAAGTGCTGGTTCGCGTCCATGCCGCCTCCATCCACGTCGGTGACTGGATCCTCATGACGGGCTCACCGTTCGTGATGCGGTTCGCCACCGGGCTGCGCAAGCCGAAGAACTCCATTCCCGGCACGGATGTCGCGGGGACCGTCGAGGCGATCGGCAAGGACGTCGAGCGTCTCGCGGTCGGCGACGAGGTCTTCGGATGGGCCGCTGGCGCCTTCGCCGAGTACACGCGTGCAAACGAAGACCAGTTCATCAAGAAGCCGGCCAACCTCACGTTCGAGCAGGCGGCCGCGATCGGAGTGTCCGCGTCGACAGCTCTCCAGCTCCTTCGCGACAACGGCAAGGTCCAGCCCGGGCAGAAGGTCCTCATCAACGGGGCCTCCGGCGGCGTGGGCACGTTCGCCGTGCAGATCGCCAAGGCCTTCGGGGCCGAAGTGACCGGCGTGACGAGCACGAAGAACGTCGAGATGGTCCGCTCGATCGGTGCCGACCACGTCGTCGACTACACCCGCGATGACTTCACGACGGCCGCCGAGCGCTACGACCTCATCCTCGACAACGTCGGCAACCACTCCATGGCCCAGACCCGACGCGCGCTGACCCCGAGCGGGACCCTGATCTCGAACGGCGGCGGGCATGCCGACGGGAAGCTCGGCCGCACCATGCGGGCCATGCTCGTCTCGATGTTCGTGAAGCAGCAGGCGAGCCCGACGGTCAAGACGCAGAACCACGATGACCTGGTCGCCCTGAGGAGCCTCGTCGAAGCCGGCAAGGTGACGCCCGTCATCGACCGAACGTACCCGCTGATCGAGACGCCGGCTGCGATCGGCCACGTGGCAGCGGGACATGCCCGGGGCACGGTGGTCATCGCGGTCTGAACACCCCATCCATCAACTGACATCGCCATCAACAAACTGAAAGGAAACGACCATGTCGAAAGCAACTGTGACGAGACTCTTCATCGGTAGCGGAATCGCCATCGTCTCCGGCGCCATCGTGGCTATGGCAGCGGTGTGGCTCGCGATCGCGAACAGCGTGTTCGTGATGGCCGGCCCCGACATCATCGGGATCACGGGAGGCGCGCTTGCGTGGTCCCTCCTCGCGCTCGGACTCCTCGGCGGCCTGGCCGTCGCGGGCGGCTTCATCGGCGGCCTCGTGTCGTGGATCGGTGCCCTGCTGAACACCTGGCAGCTCGAGAGCCGCACCTGGTTCGCGGTCCTGCTGTTGCTCGGGATCTTCAATCTCGGGTTCTTCGCGATGATCGCCTACCTCCTCGTCGGTCCGGACGGTAGGGTGGCGGCCACGTCGCACACGGCACCGGCAGCGGCGGCATAGGCTGCCGCGCCCACACTCACCCGACAAGGGAGCTCGCCATGGCTGTCACCCCGACGATGTCCGGCAAGACCGTATTGATCACCGGAGGCACCGGTGGGATCGGCAGGGCGGCAGCCATCGGGCTCTCCTCGATGGGAGCCCGGGTCGGGATCACCGGGCGTGATCGGGCCCGGGCCGAACAGGCTGCCGTCGCGATCGCCCGCGAGTCGGGCAACCCGACGATCGACATCTTCGTCGCCGACATGTCGTCGCAGGCCGATGTTCGGCGGTTGGCCGGCGCGGTGCTCGCCACCTACGCGCGGCTGGACGTGCTGCTCAACAACGTCGGCGGGTTCTGGGCCCACCGTCACGTGACCGCCGACGGCTTGGAGCACACATTTGCCCTCAACCATCTCGCTCCGTTCCTGCTGACGAGCCTCCTGCTGGACCGGCTCATCGCCAGCGCTCCGGCCCGGATCGTTACCCTGTCGTCCGGGGCCCAGTCGATGGGCAAGATCGAGTTCAACGACCTGATGGGGGAGCGGAAGTACTCCGGGCAACAGGCTTACAACCAATCGAAGCTCGCCAACGTGATGTTCACCTACGAACTCGCCAGGCGCCTCGAGGGGACCGGGGTCACCGCAACCGTCCTCCATCCGGGCGTGACCAGCACGGGTTTCGGTGCGGAGGACATGGCGCGCGGTTGGGGACCCCTCATCGCCCTCATGCGACCATTCATGAAGAGTCCCGAACGCGGCGCGGAAACGCCGATCTACCTGGCCAGCTCGCCCGAGGCGGACGGTGTCACGGGCCGCTACTTCGCCAACCGCAAGGCCAAGAAGTCCAACGCGTCCTCGTACGACACCGCGACGACCGGTCGACTGTGGAACGTCAGCGCGGATCTCGTCGGCCTCGGGGTCGCCGCGCGGCACTGAGCCGCATCCAGCTAGGCCGTGTCGCGCTCCCGCGCGGCCAGCGCCCGAACCATCTCCGCGCGGTGCTCCAGTAGAACGCGCTGGAGCCTGGGGTCGATCCCGGTCACCGCGAGTGCCTCGTCCGTTCGGGCGACGATTTCGGCTTCGACGAGGACGGCGGGGAAGAGGTGGCGACTTATCGTCATCGCGATCTCGTACGTCCGTTCCTGCCACATCCGGGGCATCGTCGCGAAATACGGCTCAACGTAGAGGCGCCCCAGATCGCGTTGCTCCGGGTGCCAGAACCCACGGGCGGTCGCGGCGACGAGGTGGTTCGAGAGCGTGTCTGAGTCGATGAGCGCCGACCAGGCCGCGGCCTTCGCGTCCGGATGGGGGAGGCTCGCCCGTGCGGTCGCCGCACGTTCCACGCCGGCGGAGGTCGGGTCGCGGTCGAGTTCCGCCTGGATGAATGACACATCGACCGCATCGAGGACGGCGAGTCGGAGGACGATCAGCCAGCGCAATTCGACGTCCATGACGAGACCTTCGGGGATATCAGCGCCGTCGAGCCAGCGATGGAGGAGAGCCACGTCGACAGGCGCCAGAGCGGCTCGACCGAACGACCGGGCGTGGGCGAGCTGGACGTCGCCGCCGGGCTCGGCGCCCCGGAGGATCTCGAGAGAGCGGGCCGCCATCGCGCCGAGCCGTTCGTCGCGACGGTCCGGTCGGCCGAGATGGTCGATCGACTGGCGGACGTGCTTGATGAGGTCCTCGGTGACCCCGATGTCGCGCTCGCGGACGATACCGTCGAGGACGAGCCGAGCGTAGTCGCCCGCCGGCAGTTCCGCGTCGCGCGTGAGGTCCCAAATCGCGGCCCACAGAAGCGCTCGGGAGAGCGAGCCCTCGAGCCGGCCGATACCCCTATCGAGGACGGTCGCGGTGGAACGCTCGTCGAGGCGAATCTTTGCCCACGTGTGGTCCTCATCGTTGAGGAGGAGCAGGTCGGGAACAGCGACGCCGGCCAGAGCGCTGACTTCGGTCCTGGCGCCGACGACATCGAGCTCGACCCGGTCGCGGCGGACGAGCCGCTCTCCGTCGCGGTCGTACAGCCCGATCACGATTCGGTGTGATCGGAGGGTCGGCCACTCGGGCGGCGCGGTCTGCTCGATCACGACGCGCTCGTAGCGCGGGCGATCGTCTTCTGAGCCGTCCGCCGCTGCGACCGTCACGTCCGGTCGGAGCGTGTTGACCCCGGCCGTCTCGAGCCACGACTTCGACCAATCCGACAGCTCGCGCCCGCTCGCCCGTTCGAGGGCGTCGAGCAGGTCTGCGAGGGTCGCGTTCGCGTAGGCGTGCGACTTGAGGTAGTCGCGGAGGCCGACACGGAACGGCTCGAAGCCGACCCACGCCACGAGCTGCTTGAGGACGGCTGCCCCCTTGGCATACGAGATCCCGTCGAAGTTGAGCATCGCGGATGCGCTGTCGGCCACCGGCCCGGAGACGGGGTGGGTCGAGGGCAGCTGATCCTGTTCATAGCCCCACGCCTTCTCGCTCGAACAGAACGTCGTCCACGCATCTCGAAAGCGTGTGGCTTCGACGAGCGTGACATGGGCCATGTAGTCGGCGAACGACTCGTTGAGCCAGATGTCATCCCACCAGCGCATCGTCACGAGGTCGCCGAACCACATGTGGGCCATCTCATGGGCGACGATCTCGGTGCGGGTCTGGCGCGACGTGTCGGTCACCCGGGAGCGGAAGACGAACTCGTCGGCGATCGTCACGCAGCCGACGTTCTCCATCGCGCCAGCATTGAACTCCGGCACGAAGACCTGGTCGTACTTGCCGAACGGGTAGGGGATGTCGAGCAGTTGGTGGTAGTAGTCGAACGATTGATGCGTGGCCTCGAAGATCTCATCGGCCTCGAGGAACGGAGCGAGGGATTGCCGGCAGTGGATGCCGAGCGGGATTCCGTCGTGTTGCTCAACCACCGAGTGGTAGCGCCCGGCTGCGAGGGCAAAGAGGTAGGTCGAGATCGGTAACGTGCGCGCGAACGACCAGCGACCCGACTCGCTGCGCGTCGCAGGACTGTTCCCGATAACGGTCCACGCCTCAGGCGCCTCGATCGTTAGCTGGAACGTCGCCTTGAGGTCGGCCTGGTCGAAGCACGCGAAGATGCGGTGGGCATCGTAGAGAAACGACTGGGTGTAGAGATAGATCTCGCCGTCGGCGGGATCTTCGAAGCGGTGGAGGCCTTCGCCGGTGGTCGAGTAGGCGCACTCCGCGACGACCGTGAGCTCGTTTTCGGCGAGGAGGTCCGTCAGCGGGATCCGGTCTCCGACGATGCTGCCGGGATCGATTGCCCGGCCGTTGAGCACGATCGACTCCACGGCCGGGGCGAGAATCTCGACGTACGAGGAGGCGCCAGCGTCCCGACAACGAAAGCGAACCAGGGCCTCCGACCCGAATCGCTCGGCGCCGCGGGTGAGGTCGAGGCGGACCTCGTACGACTCAACCTCGAGGAGACGGGCGCGTTCGGTCGCTTCGATCTGGGTGATGACATGCATCGGTGCATCGTGCCGGATACGCGTCACGCTGGCATCGCCCGTCGCGCGGCCCGAGCTGCACGAGGATCACTGAGGCCGCCCACGGCCTTCCGAGCTACGGCCCAGCTGCCGCCGCAATGACCGCCAACGCGCCACTGCCCGGCGGTCCTCCCGCGCGGAGAGCGTGATACCGGCGAACCGCGCGAGCGAGTAGTCGGCCGCCAGGAGATCGAGGCGGAGATCACTGGCACCCGCCGCTCGCAGCCGATGGGCATGCTCCGCCGGCGTCTCCCCGGGCTCGCGTCGAGCACCCGGTCGCCCCGCCAGATCGTCGAGGAGTGCCCGATAGGCCGTCGCCGCGTCGACCGGCTCCGCGCGACGCCTGCGGCCGCGTCGACCGAGCCGCAGCCGTTCGCCTCTGCGATCGATCGTCCGCGTCTCGCGGACATTGTCCTCGGGGAGCGGAAGTCGTCGCATCCAGAGCCGGGCCAGGAGGACGATCGCGATTGCCGCGACCACCAGAAGGATGCCGCCGCCGATGGCGAGCGCCTGGTCGGGCGGGGAGGGCTCCGCTTCTGACGGCGCGCGCCCGCCGATGTCGATCGCGGGGAGCGGGCCGCCCAAGAGGTTCATGACGGCGACGACGGCCATCACGCCGATCACCGCGAACGCAAGGAGTCGGACCGTCCGCCGGTTGAAGCCGATTACGGCGCCGATGAGCAGGAGCGGTCCCATCGCGACGCCGATGATGAACGCGATCGCGGGTGCCACGATCGATGAGGCGGGGATGGCGAGCGCTCCCGCCGCGAGGACAAGCGCGGCCATGAGGCCGACCCACGTGGGGTTGCGACGCCAGTCGAAGCCCGAGGCGGCGCCCACGGCAGCCAGCCGGGTCAGGGCGAGGGCCAGTGTCACGGAGGTGGCGAAGACGATCACCGCGACGATCGCGTCGGCGAGGAATTGCCCTCGGAACGGCTCAGCGACGACGCCGCCGACGATCGCAGCGAGTGCGAGGCCCGGCACGCCCGCCCCGAGGAGGCTACCAAGGGCCTCCTCGCTCAGCGGCAGCCGAGGGTGTGCGAATCCGCGGAGGATCGCGAGGGCCGCAAGCCAGCCGCCCGGGTTGGCCGCGAGCGCGTCTCCGAGTGCGCCCCCGCCGAGAGCTCCGCGCGCCTCGGGCGAGCTCAGCCAGGCGGCCGCACCGCCCGCCACGCACAGGACGAGCCCCACCACCGGCCAGCGATCGCCGAGCCGCGGACCAAGAAGGCGAGCGGCCACGACCCCTGTCGCGACGAAGGCGGCGAGCGACGCGATGCCAGTCGTCGGGGAGTGCAATGTGAATTCATGAACGAGCCCGGCGGCGACCGAGATCCAGGCCGCTTCGGCGACGATGACGAGCGCCAGCGGGATGGCGGTGAGGATCGCCTTCATTGGGCCACGAGGAGCGTTTCCGCGGTCCGCCACGGTCCGTCGAGCCGGGCGATCCGCGCGGCAAACCCGAACGCCCGGGCGCGGGCGGCGTCATCGCCCGCCCGTCGGCCGCGTGATCG
>JANMPL010000410.1:0-1772 GCA_031369845.1 Chloroflexota bacterium | reverse complement strand
GCCCATGTGAAAAGCCTCGCCACGGTAGATGTCGCGTTGGGCTGCGAGTTCACCGGCCTTGTGCAAAACGCAGACAGCGTGACTTTGAATCTGAAAAATGGTGGCAGTGGCGCCACCGATAGCCGTGCGCCGACCCAGGTGAGAGCAGCCTCGATGACCTGGAGTCACTCATCGACAACGCGCTCGTGCAGGTGGACGGCCAGGGCGACCGGCCCCGGATGCTGCAGACGATCGGTGAATACGCACGGGAGCGGCTCGAGGCAGCGCGTGAGACGCGCGAGGTCGCGCTGAAGCATGCCCGCCGGTATGCGGAGCTCGCCCAGAGTACTCGCGACGGCATCGAGGGCACCGAGCAGAGCGGATCCCTCGAAGCGGCATTGCCGAGGAGGGCAACCTCCTGGCAGCGCTCGACACGCTCCTGACGGCGGCGAGGGACGGTGACGCGGCGGCTTCCGAGGTGGGCCTGAAGATGTGCGGCGACCTGTGGCTGTACTGGCACATCCGCGGCAAGAACCTCACCGCCCGCGAGTACGCCTCGTCCTTCCTTGGCGCCGACGATGGTGGCCCTCCCACCGCCGGGCGCGCGGGCGCGCTGATGACGGCGGGACTGGCGTCGGACGTGCTGGGTCAGTTCGACCGGGCGAACGACGAATGGGCCGAGACATATCGCATCGCGGTACTCCTCGGTGCCGATCGAGAACTCTGCATCGGGGCGCTCCTCGCCGGGTTCGGCCTGTTCCGGTTCGACCTCCAGGCCGGGATCCGGCTGATGGAGGAAGGGATCGAGCGGAGCCGGGCCCTCGGCTTCACATGGGCCGAGGGCTTCGCGTCGAGCCTCGTCGGCATCCTCCACACTGTCGCCGGCGACCTCGACACCGCGCGAGCGCGATTTGAACAGGGACTCCGGATCCAGCAGGTCATCGGCGACCTGGAAGGAGCCGGCCGGTCGCTCGGCGGCCTCGCCGGACAGGCTGTCGGTCGCGGTGACCTGACGGCCGCCCTCGACCTCTACGGGCGGTCCCTCGCAGCGTACGAGGCGATCGGTGACCGGGCCGAAGAGGCCCGAATCCTCGGCGAGATGGCCTGGGTGCACCTCCGAATCGGTGGCGCGGGCGACGCTCGCCGACGGTTTCTTGACTCCATCCAGGCCTACACGGATGTGGCCAGCATGCGCGGCGTCGGGGTCTCGCTGACCGGGCTCGCCGCCGCCGCGAGCGTCGAGGGCGACCCTGAACGGGCGGTCCAGATCGCCGCCGCCGCGGAGGTCTACGCTCAGCAGGAGGGCATCGTCAACGTGTATTCCGAACAGACGCCGGGCCGGGAATTCGTCGATCGGGCCAAGGCGGCGCTACCGATGGACCGGGTCGCCCACGCGACGGAGGTCGGCAGTCGCATGACGATCAAGCAAGCGCTCGACCTCGCGAGGATCGCAGATCCGTCCCCGGTTAGCAGGTCTTCGTCGGCGACCGACAGGATCGAAGGCCGTGCTATCCGTGGACAGCAGGTCTTCCTGAACGGGAAGGAGGGGAATGGAGCCGACACTCGGATTTGAACCGAGGACCTGCTGTTTACGAAACAGCTGCTCTACCGCTGAGCTATGTCGGCGCCGATCAACAATAGCCGATGCTCAACGACATCAGCTATTCGCCCTCGTGCAATCACTCTCGAGATGGTGTCAGACAGCGAGCACAATGCTCGAACAGCTGATAACTATCCGGATCCGCGGTCGAGATCGTCGCGGAAACTAGACGGCGATGGGTCGCGTCCCCGAG
>JANMPL010000367.1:0-3508 GCA_031369845.1 Chloroflexota bacterium | reverse complement strand
TTCGTCGGCGAGCGCGGGTTCGGAACATTCGTCGAGCGAGGGTCCGCGGGCCGATGACGAGCGATTGGCCACCCGGGCCTTCCGGTCGGCCGCGGGCGGCCCTAGCGGGCGGCCCTAGCTTGAAACCGTGATCGAGAGCTCCGGATTCTCGTCGATTGCCGGCCCGCCACTCTGGCTTCGAGCCGAACCCGTTGCTGGGTTCCCGTGAATGAGTCCGGGTCCGCGGAGTTCGAGTCCCGTGTAGTAGACCGGGCCGGCGGCGACGCCGCCCGATACGAGAAGCTCGGCTCCGCCGCGCAGCACGTCCGAAACAGTCATCCCTCGCGATTCGGCGTAGTCATTGATGCGCCCGAGAAGATCCGCCGAAAGGCGGACGGCCACCGCCGCTCCCCGACTCTTTCCCGGTTTTACCTCGACGATGTCCCCGAGATTGACGGACTCGTCGTCTTTCATGTTCATCGTCCGCTCCTGTACCTCGCCGCTTGGCTTGGCGTGGCTTGAAACGCGGTCACCGGTCGCCAGATGCGCCTACCGCATGGTTCGATCGGCACCACCAGCATCCGTCCCCGTCGCGTCGGGCCGATCATCACATGGCTCGCTCGCCGATTAGCACGATTGGTGTAGAAGCGTGGCCACTTGTCCCGAACCTGCTGAACCTCGTCGACCGAGACGTGGTGAGCAAGCATTTTCGCTTCGTTCTCATCGTCGAAGAGTAGAGCGGCGACGTCAATCACCCGTCTCGGTGCCTCTCGGATGGGACTGCTTGACGAATGTTCTACACTGTGTCTGACAATCCGTCAAACATAGACAGTCGGAGACGAGTGGTGCAGCAAGAATTCCTATTGATGGCCGAACGAGCCGAGGCGACAAACGGAAAGATCTTCATCCATGGCGGGGCGGTTGACCGACACCTGGTTAACGCCAAAGCAGCGCCGCCGATCCAACTAAACGCCGATATCGCGTTGGGCATCCTGACGGACTGGGGCGAAACGAACACGGACCACATCTTCAAGCTCCGCATCATGGATGAGGACTCGAAGCCCGCTTGGGAGATGGAGGCCAAGTTCCAGGTCGGCCGTCCGCCGGGCGCGAAGCCAGCTCAGCAGTTCCGTCAGCTCATTGCGATCCGCGGTCCGTTTCCGTTGCCTAAGGCCGGCCCGTTCAAGACCGTCCTCGAGATCGACGGCAGAGAACAAGATCCACCATTCCGGTTTTGGGTTGAATCCATCGACATGCCGGGATCCGCGAGCTAGTAGGGACGGGGACGAGGCAGGGGCAACGTCCGACGGGACCGTCCTCTGTCGGGAATCGAGGCGGTTGAACGCCTCTCAGTCGAGCAGCGAATAGGCCCGCTGGGTCAGGAATTCGGCGAACTCGTCATCGAGGACGAGCCGATCGAGGAGGCCGGCGGCGTCGGCGAGTCGGGCTCCGGTCGCGTCGGTCGAGCCGCCCAATCGGGCGAGCTCCTCGTCGCGGATCGCCCGATAGAGGTCGGCCGAAGCCTCGCGCCCGTCGTCCAGCTTCGTCCCTGTCGTCCGCCATTGCCAGAGCTGGGAGCGGCAGATCTCGGCGGTCGCCGCGTCCTCCATCAGGTTGTTGATCGCCGCGGCGCCGTTGCCGTCGAGCCAGGCCGCGAGGTACTGGATGGCCACGCTCACGTTGAGCCGATAGCCGGCCTCCGTCACGGTCCCGCCGGAGACTCGGAGGTCGCGGAGCTGGTCGGCCGTCACCGCGACCTCCTCGCGGAGTCGCCCCTTCTGGTTCGGTTTGTCGCCAAGGACCGCGTCGAAGATCTCCGTCGCGAGCGGGACGAGATCCGGGTGGGCGACCCACGTCCCGTCAAAGCCATCGCCCGACTCGCGCTCCTTGTCGTCGCGGACCCTCGCCATGGCCGTCGCGTTCACCTCCGGGTCTCGGCGCGACGGGATGAACGCCGCCATCCCGCCGATCGCGTGGGCGCCGCGTCGGTGGCACGTCCGGACGAGCAGCTCGGTGTACGCGCGCATGAACGGCTGAGTCATCGTCAGCTGGCCCCGTTCCGGGAGAACGGGGCCGCCGGAGACGCGGAACTTCTTGATCGCGCTGAACAGGAAGTCCCAGCGGCCGGCGTTCAGACCGGCGGCGTGCTCGCGAAGTTCGTGCAGGATCTCGTCCATCTCGAAGGCGGCGAGGATCGTCTCGATGAGAACCGTCGCCCGGATCGAGCCACGCGGGATGCCGAGCGCCTCCTGGGCCTGGAGGAAGACGTCGTTCCAGAGGCGGGCCTCGGCGCGGCCTTCGAGCTTCGGCAGATAGAAGTACGGACCCGATCCGCGTCGGAGGAGCTCCGCCGCGTTGTGGAAGAAATAGAGCCCGAAGTCGAACAGGCTGGCCGAGATCGGGACGCCGTCGACGAGGATGTGGCGCTCGACGAGATGCCAGCCACGCGGCCGAACGACGAGGGTGGCGAGCTTGTCGCTGAGGCGGTAGGCCTTGCCCTCCGGGCTGTCGAATGTGAGCTCGCGACGAACGGCGGCCTTGAGCGCCGCCTGGCCGCCGACGACGTTCGCCCACGTCGGCGAGAGCGAATCCTCGAGGTCGGCCATGAAGACGCGGGCACCCGAATTGAGGGCGTTGATCATCATCTTTGGCTCGGCCGGCCCGGTGATCTCGACCCGCCGATCATCGAGGTCCGCCGGCGCGGGCGCGACGGTCCAGTCGGCGGTCCGGACGTCGGCCGTCGCGACAGGGAAGTCCGGCAGAATGCCGGCGTCGAGCTCCTTCTGCCGCTCCTGGCGAGCCTCGAGAAGCGCGACGCGCTCGCGCCCGAATCGCCGCTGCAGGTCGGCCACAAAGGCGAGGGCGTCGGGGGTGAGGATCGTGTCGAGGCCCTCGACCTGGCGCATGATCTCGATCGACGGCTCGGTCACAGACGAATGCTACCCGCCCATCGGTCAGACGGTTCCGCGTGCGAGCCTACTCGGCCGGCGGGTCCCAGATCGTGGCGTCCACGACCGCCTTGTAGAGGCCGTTGCTCCACGGCGCGTTTGGGTCCCAATCGCCGAACCCTGTCCATTCGCGCATCAGCTTGCCGAATTCGCTCGAGGAGTCTTTCGCCGCGGCGGCGATCCGATCAATCGCGGCATAGCTGTCGTATTCGACCAACGACCGGTACCCGCCAGCCTGCTTGTCGGTCGTGAAGACCACCGCGAAGGTGCCCATGTAGCGACTGCCTTCCGGGTGGACCTTGGCGAGCCGCTCCTCGTTCTTAATCAGCCAATTCTGGTGAGCTTCCTCCTCGCCTACCTTGATCGTGAAGCCGGTCTCCTGGATGAAGCGCATGTCGGGGCCTCCTCTGAAAGAACGCCGGTTGGTGGGCCTGCGTTTATCGGCTCATCGTAGCGTGGGGCCTTGACCTGAGCGTCTGGCCCGCGCAGGAGCGTCTGGCCAATCGGGTCGAGAGGTGGGTCATGCTCCGAGTGCTCCGACGCGTCGGCATTGCCATCGGTTCGATCGTGGCCGCGTGGCT
>JANMPL010000364.1:0-6879 GCA_031369845.1 Chloroflexota bacterium | reverse complement strand
CCCCATTCGCGTGGCTCGTCTGGCTCGCCTGGCTCGCCTGGGTCGCCTGGGTCGCGGCGCGGGCGTCGAGCTCGTCCTGGAGGATGATCGCGGCGGCTTCGCGATCGACCCGGCCTCGGTAGGCGTCACGCTGGGTCTTGCTCGGGGGGCCGCCCGAGCGACCCCGCTTCATCGGGCCGAGGCGCTCTTCGGCGAGGTGGCTCGACAGCCGCTCGTCCCGCAGCGTAATTGTGAGGCCCACGAGCGGTTCGAGGGCGGCGACCCAGTCACGCGTGATCTCGGCCTGGGTGCCGGCCGCTCCCGATGCGTGCAGCGGCAGTCCGACGACGAGCTCGTCCGCCTCCTGTTCCATCGCGATCCGGGCGATCGCCGCCGCCTCCCCAGCCGGCGTGGAGCGGCGCAGGGTAACGAGGGCCATGGCTCGGCCGCCGTCGCGGTCCGCCACTGCCAGCCCGATCCGCCTCTCGCCGAGATCCGCCCCGAGAATCCGCCTCACGGTGCGGGGCTGGCGACCGGGAGGCCGGACGCCGAAGAATCAGGCCCGATCGACGGCTTAGGCGTCGCGCTCGGCCGCGGCGATCGTGAAGGCGTCGCTGAGCCAGCCGGCGACGGCGACTCGTCAGTGGTCCCACCGGTCTGGCCCACGATCTCGATCGTCACCCGCGATTCGATCCCGGGAATCGACGTGACCCACTCGGGCCAGGGCGTGATCACGACGTCGCCGAACTGGGCGAGGATCGAGCGCGCCTCGGCGACAGTTCGACCCTTGATGAGCGCCAGAAGCTCAGCGGGATCCAGGATCGGGACGCGGGTGGCCTTGGCGGTCACCGGGAACGAGACCTCACCGTCCGAGACGGTCGGATCGCCCGGCACGATCTCGACAGACCCCTCCACGAGCCGGTGGTCGGCGCCGACGTTCGACAGGAGCCGAGTCTCGGCGATCTTGACGACCGGTGAGGCGTCGACCGCGATCACGGTCCCGCTTGCGGCCAGCCCCAGGTCGAAGGTCGCGACTTCCTTGCCGACGAGCGTCGCTGGATCGACCGAGGGCGTGGATTCGCCGAGCTCGGCGGTCTCCGCGAATACCGTTGCGTTCGCCGGGGCTCCCGCACCATCGGCCAGCGCCGCGTCGAACGCGTCCACGATCTTCGCCTGAAGCGCCACCATCGCCCCATCGACGTCCTCCTTGCCGACCCGCGGGAACTCCTGGTGGGTGCCACCGGCGGTGGGGTTCGGATTCCGGACCGTTGTCAGCTTCGGGTCCTCGTCTCGCGGGACGACCTTGATCGCGTTTGTGGGCACGTTTCCGGCTGTTCCCGACTTGGCGGCGACGACGCCGACGCTCTTTGACGACGGCTTGATCACGATCGGCGTCCCGAAGATGATCTCCGCCTTCGGCAGCGTGATGGTCGCCGTCGTCTGGAAGGCGATGCCGCCTTCGGTCGAGACGATGCTCCCCTTGGCGATCGTGTTCTCGGCGCCGGAATTGAAGCTCTGGAACACGACCTCGCCGCTGGCGCGTGATTCCTCGACACGCTTGTCCGTGGCGGTGAAGGTGTCCGAGGCTGAGACCGGCACCTCGAGGCGCTGAGCCGGGACGAGGTTCTCCGCGGCGTTCGGAGACGTGATGTCGGGATCTGCCCGGACGACGAGGGCGATCGGGCCGATCCCCTCCGGGCGTGGCGTCACCACGATCTCGGCCGATGGCAGGAAGAGAAACGCCCCGACCCCGGCGACGACCAAAGCGAGCACGACGACAGCGGCAACGACGAGGACGGGCGCGCCGACCTGCGGAATCGAGCGGCTCCTCGCAACCGACACGCGACTGGGCGCCGACGGGACGGGCGACGGGGCCGACGAGGCGGGCGAGAGACCGCGTGGGACGGGAGGTCCCGCGACCGCCGCGACCGAGACGGGGGCCGAGGCGGGTGGCAAAGCCAGCGTGGCCTGCTCGACGGCGGATTTCGCAATTTTCTTGCGCGACGAGGCGCTAGTCCGCGGAGCCGTCTTCGCCGGTGCCTCAACGACGATTTCGGTGATCGGGGCCGAAGTCGTCGCCGTCCCGCCGTCGGACGGCAACGCGTCGGAGGTCCCGCCGGCAGCGTCGTCCCATTCGGCAACGCTCGCGAAGACCGGCAGACCGGCCGAGGCCGCGAGGGCCCGCGTCGCCGGATCGGTCGCCACGATCGACAGGCGCCGGTTATTGACGAGCGCCTCGCGCGACAGGAGGCGGAAGTTCATCCGTGACGTCGCGATCCGCGAGCCGTATGGAACGACGAGTGCGACCTTCGTCGCCTCAGACCCGCGAATGCGAGCGGCGGCGGAGGTGATCTCGTCGTCGACGTCGAGATAGACGGTGCCGGTCGCCATCGTGATGGAGCCTAGACCTTCATCGCGCGGAGGACGCGGCGGAGGGCGGCATCGAGCGGATCCTCGGTCGTCTGGAGCTCGATGGCCTGATAGGCCAGTCCGAGCGGCGTGACGTCCTGCTGGTCGACGAGGAGGTTCGTTGCGTCGGAGATCGTCTCGACCTGGTCGGGCGCCATCACGACGACCTCGGGCGGCCGGGCGAACGAGAGGCGCTTCCAGAAGCGCTCCGCGGCAAGCGCCTCGCGAATCTCCGGGAGTCGCGACCCACCGCCGCAGACGTAGATCCGGCTCGGCAGCAGGTCGCCACCCCCGAGCTCCTCCATGACGAGCTCGACCCCCGCGGCCCAGACCTCCACGTCTTCGGCGACGATGCCGGCAATCTCGTCGCGACGCTCGACGGTCAGGCCGCGGGCGTAATCGACCTTCAACGATTCGGCCCGCGGAAACGGCAGATCGAGCCGATCGGCCAGTGACTTCGTGAACGCGCGCCCGCCGAGGGCGAACATCCGCGTCCCCTCGATGCCGCCGGATCGGACCAGCGCGACGTCCGTCGTACCCCCGCCGACGTCGACGAACAGGGCGCCCGACTGGCGGATCGTCTCGGAGCCGAGGACCCTCGCGACTGCGTACGGCTCGGCAATGACTTCGAGCAGTTCGAGATCAAGTTGCGACGTGACGCTCTGGAGCGCGCCGAGATGGACGAGCGGCGCGAATGCGTTGAAGATCCCGATCTTCACGTGACGGCCCTGGAACCCGACCGGGTTCGTCAGCGCGTAGCCGTCGATCGCGGCCCCGACGACGGCCGCGTGGACGAGCCGGACGTCGACGTTCGGCAAGCCGGTCTCCCAAGTGATCGAGCGCTCCGCTTCACGAAGGGCTTCACGCTGGACGAGGTCGATGAGCTTCTGGAGCTCGGACTCGGTGATCGGCTGGTCCGGCTTCTTGCGTTCCTGACTGTGGGTCGTCGTGAAGCCCTTGACGAGCTCACCCGCGATCCCGACAACGACCTGGGTCGGCCGGAAGCCGGCCATCTCCTCCGCCTCCTGGAGCGCGACGGCGCAGTTGTCGACGACCGCCGCGATGTCGGCGACCGTACCGGACTGCATGTGGCTGAGGCCCTGCCGCTTCCGCCCGACGCCGCGAACCGTCCCGCGCCCGTCCTCGCCGATCTCGAAGACGAGCGCTTTGGCGAACTCCGTCCCGATGTCGAGTGCCGTGCAGATCGCGAGCGACTCGCCGCCGTCCCGCTGGAGGATCTTCCGCCAGAAGGCCATTCAGGCGTTCGCTTCGGCTCGGGCGCGAACGGCCGAGGCGATCGCTGCGAGCCCGTCGGGTAGCCCCTCGCGACGCGTGCCCTTGCCCTGTGCCATCTCGGGCCGCCCGCCACCCCGGCCGTCGATCGCGCCGACGGCCTCGCGGACGAGGTCTCCTGCCGAGATTCCGCGTCCGACGAGGTCGTCGCTGACCGTTACGAAGATCTGCGGCTCTTCCGCGTCGAGGCCGAGGGCGATGACGCCCGAGTCGAAGACCCCGCGGACGTCTTTCGCGGCGCCTTTCAAGGCGTCAATCGATTCGTATGGGCCGGCGAAGCTCACGAGGCTGACGCCTGGGGCTACCTCCTGAGCAGCCGCAACGAGCTCGCCGGGCTTCGGCAGGCCCGCTCCGCCGCCCTCCTTGAGCCGCCGCCTCGACTCGCGAAGATCGTCCTGGATGGCTCGGACACGGTCGAGAAGGGCCTCGGCCGACTGGGCGCCGGCGGCCTGGGTCGCGGCTTCGAGCGTTGCGAGCCGCGCGTCGAGCCAGGCGTCCGCACCGGCGCCAGTGAGCGCCTCGATGCGCCGCATCCCCGAGCCGATCGACCGTTCGCCGGTGATCACAAAGCCACCGATCTGGCCCGTCGCGCGGCAGTGGGTCCCGCCGCAGAGTTCGTGGCTGTAGCCCTCGACCCGGACCGTGCGCACTGTCTCGCCGTACTTCTCATCGAAGAACGCATCGGCGCCGGCGGCAATCGCCTCCTGCATCGTCATGTAGCTCGGGGTGACAGTTCGGTCGTCGCGGATGACCCGCCGGACCTCGGCCTCGATCGCCGCGAGCTCCTCCCGTTCGAGCCCCCGGTCCAGCGGAAAGTCGAACCGGAGGTAGTCCGGCGTCACGACCGAGCCCGCCTGGCGGGCGCCCTCCCCCACGACATTGCGAAGCGCCCGATGAAGCAGATGCGTCCCGGTGTGGTTGCGCATCGTGTGGGCTCGGCGCTCAGCGTCGACGACGGCATCCACCGTCTCGCCGACCCTCAGCCGCCCGTGAAGCGTCCCCCGATGAACGATCAGCCCACCGAGCGGCCGCTGGGTATCGCCGACTGCGAAGAGCGACGATCCGCCACCGGCCTCGCGGAGCTCGCCGCGGTCGCCGATCTGGCCGCCGCCCTCGGCGTAGAAGGGTGTTCGATCGAGAACGACCTCCGCCTCGCCCTGGCCGGTCAACTCGTCGAATTCGAGGCCGTCGCGAACGATCGCGACGACGCGGCCCCGGGCTTCGGTCGTGTCGTAGCCAAGGAACTCCGTGTCCCCGCTGCGGGCATGAATCGCCCCGTAGAGGGCCGCGGTCTCGGCATGCTTGGACAGCTCCGCCTTTTTGCCGCTCCGGCTCCGCTCGCGCTGTTCCGCGAGGGCCGCCTCGAAGCCCTCGCGATCGACGCGGACGCCGTATTCCGCCGCCAGCTCGACGGTCAGGTCGACCGGGAACCCGAACGTGTCGTGGAGTTTGAAGGCGATGTCCCCCGGCAGGACGGGCGCGTCGAGCGGCAGATCCTCGGCGCGGCGGCCAATCGTCCGCTCCGTGGCCGCGATCCCGGCGAGCGCCTCCTCGAGCCATTTTGTTCCCGCGTCGAGCGTCCGCCCGAACTGGGCCTCCTCCCGGCCGATCGCCGCGAGGACCTCGTCTCGGCGCTCCAGCAGGTGCGGGTAGGCGTCGCCCATCGTGTCGATGACGACCGTGGCGGTCTCCGCCATGAACGGCTCGCGCCGCCCGAGCAGCCGGCCGTGGCGGACGGCGCGGCGGAGGATCCGGCGGAGGACATAGCCGCGGCCCTCGTTCGACGGCAGGACGCCGTCGGCGACGAGGAACGTCGCTGCTCGCGAGTGATCCGCGATGACCTGGTAGCTGAAGCGCTCGGCCTCGAAGGCATCCGGGTCGTGGCCGAGCAGCTCGCGCATCCGGGCATGGATCGGCTGGAAGATGTCGATGTCGTAGTTCGTGGGAACCTGCTGCAGGACACTCGCCAAGCGTTCGAGTCCCAGCCCGGTGTCGACGCTGGTGAACGGCAGCGGCTGGCGGCCGTCCGGCCGCTGGTCGAACTCCATGAAGACGAGGTTCCAGATCTCAAGCCAGCGTGGGCAGCTCTCGCTGTGATCCGGCACGCAGTGCGGCCCTTCCGAGAACTCCGGGCCACGGTCGAAGTGAATCTCGCTGCACGGCCCGCACGGGCCCGTCTCGGCCATCCTCCAGAAGTTCTTGTCGTCGCCGGCGTCGACGTTGCCCCACTTCGCCATGCGCTCCGACGGCAGCCCGATCTCGTCGCGCCAGACGTTCCAGGCGACCTCGTCGTCGGTGTAGGTCGTCGCGGCAAGCAGCTCCGGCGGGATCCCCAGGTCCTTCGTCAGGAACCCCCACGCCCAATGGATCGCGTCGCGTTTGAAGTAGTCGCCGAAGCTCCAGTTCCCGAGCATCTCGAAGAACGTGTGATGGCGCGGCGACCGGCCGACCTCCTCGAAGTCGTTGTGCTTGCCGGCGACGCGCAGGACGCGCTGGTAGTCGGCCGCCCGGGTGTACGAGCGCTTCTCGGCACCCGTGAAGACGTCCTTGAACTGGACCATCCCCGAGTTCGTAAAGAGGAGCGTCTGGTCGCCCGCGGGAACGAGGCTCGCGCTGGGCACGATCGTGTGACCGCGTTCCTCGAAGTACTCGAGAAACCGCCTCCGGATCTCGGCTGAGGACAGCGGCTTGATCCTGGCGTCGTGGGTGACGGGCGGACTCGGCATCGGCAGCAATGGTACCGAACGGACGATCTACGGACGGGGCGTTCTCCGGCGAGACGTCCGATCGGCCAACCGCGCCTGCTACAGTCGGGCGACGACCGTCCCGAGGGAGTGCCGTGTCCGTCGTCGCGAACGTTCTTGTCCTGGCCGTGGCCGCGATCCACGTCTACATCCTCGTCCTCGAGATGTTCCTGTGGCGGACGGAGCGAGGTCGCCGCTCGTTCGGGACCGACCAGGCCTTCGCCGACCAGTCGGCGACGCTCGCAGCCAACCAGGGCCTCTACAACGGGATCCTCGCGGAGGGCCTCGTCTGGGGCGTCATCGCCGCGGATCCTGTCGGCTTCCAGGTGAAGCTCTTCTTCCTGGCGGGGGTCGCCATCGCCGGGATCTACGGCGCGGCCACCGTCAATCGCCGAATCCTGTTCGTCCAGACAGTGCCCGCGGTGATCGCGCTCGTGGCGGTGCTGGTCGCCCG
>JANMPL010000358.1:0-6390 GCA_031369845.1 Chloroflexota bacterium | reverse complement strand
CCAGGGATGAGCCAAGCGCTGCCCGGTGGCACTGCGGCCATGCGGAATCATCCGGGAACCAACGGCAAGTACTCCGGCCACCACATCGCCCGGTCGACCGCCGGCTCGATCTCGTCGTCGCGGTACTGGAGCCCTCAACCGCTGTCACGGACGTGGCGCACGACGGCGACGGCGATCGTCCGTGCGACCCGTCGAAGGTCGCCGATCGGCGACTAGATCACCCCTGCAGCCAACCGCTCGTCTGACACGAGGCCCGCCCGCTCCCGAGCAGCAACCAGGAACGCCTCGTCGGTCACCTCTCGCGCCTCCGCCACGATTGCCCCGATACCGACGCCGGGGAAGATGATCGCTTCAAGTCCTCCCATTGGACGACCGCCGCAGGGAAGACACGCCTGACCGACTCGACGAATGCCTCATCACCTCGTCGTAGGCCTGACCTCGAGGGCGGTTGCCGCTCCTGCGGAACCGTCGGTCGGGCAGAGGATTCGCATGGTCGTTCTTTGGGCCTCGCTCGTCGCGACCCCACGCTACGCGGGCACGGCCGACTCGCGGTCTTCGGCCTCCTTCTCGGTGATCGCGGCCTCGGTCGTGAGCAACATCGAGGCGGTCGACACCGCCGCGTCGAGCGCCGCGTGCGTCACCTTCGCCGGATCGATGATTCCCGCCTTCACCATGTCGACGTATCTGCCGGTCAGAGCGTTGAAGCCGAGGTTGGGCCGGCGCCGTTCCTTCCGGAGACGTCGGACCGTCTCGACAACGACCCCGCCGTCATAGCCGGCATTCGCGGCGATCTGACGCATCGGTTCGGCGAGCGGTCGCCGGAGGCACCGTGCGCCGACCGCTTCATCCCCTTCCAAATCGAGCCGATCGATCGCCGAAGCAGCGGCAAGGAGAGCCACCCCGCCGCCTGGAACGATGCCCTCCTCGAGAGCCGCCCGGGTGGCCGCGAGCGCGTCCTCGACACGATGCTTCTTCTCAGTAAGCTCGGTCTCGGTGCTGGCCCCGAGGCGGATCACCGCCACGCCGCCGGCCAGCTTGGCCAGCCGCTCCCTGAGCTTCTCGCGATCGAAGTCGCTGTCCGCCTGCTCCACCTGCGCGCGAAGCACGGCGATGCGCGCCTGGATCCGTTCCGGGGCGCCGCGACCCTCGATGATCGTCGTCCCGTCGTGCGTCGCGACGACCCGTCGAGCCGCCCCGAGATCCCCGAGCTCGACGCTGTCAAGCCGCTTGCCGACTTCCTCGCTGATGACCATTGCCCCCGTCACGGTCGCGAGATCCACGAGGATCGCCTTGCGCCGATCGCCGAACCCGGGTGCCTTCACCGCGACGACGTTGATCGTTCCGCGAAGCCGATTGACGACCAAGGTCGCAAGGGCTTCGCCCTCGACGCTCTCGGCGATCACGAGGAGATCCTTCCTGCTGGCGGCAACCAGCTTCTCGAGGATCGGGACGATGTCGTCGAGCGAGGTGACCTTTCGGTCGGTAATCAGGATCGACGGCTGGTCGACCACCGCTTCCATCCGGTCCGCGTTCGTCACGAAGTACGGCGACAGGTAGCCATGATCGATCTGCATGCCTTCGACGTACTCGACTTCGTTCGTGAGGGTCTGCGATTCCTCGACTGTCACCGCGCCGTCGCGCCCGACTCGCTCCATGACGCTCGCGATGAGTTGGCCGATCGTCGGGTCGTTGGCGCTGATCGTCGCGACCTGTGCGATCGCCTTGGTTCCAACCACCGGGATGGCGGCGGCGCTGATCGCGTCGTCGACGGCGATCCGCGCTCGATTGAGACCGCGCCGGATCGCCATGGGTTCGGCACCGGCGGCAACGTTGCGGAACCCCTCGTGGACGATCGCCTGCGCCAGGACAGTCGCCGTCGTCGTGCCGTCGCCGGTCTGCTCCTCCGCCTTCTCCGCCGCCTGGCGCACGAGGCGCGCGCCGAGGTTCTGGAATGGATCCTCGAGCTCGATGTCCTTGGCCACCGTGACGCCATCGTTCACGACGAGCGGAAGTCCGTACTTCCGGTCGAGGGCGACGTTGCGGCCACCTGGGCCCAATGTCGCCTTGACGGCGTTGGCCAACACGTCGAGCCCGTCCTGGAGTGATTGGCGAGCGTCGTCACCGTAGCGAAGAGCGCGTGCAGTCATAGCGATCGTCCTTTCTTCGGGGCAACGCCGGTGGACGCCGCGTCAACGGCGGCGACCACGTCCGCGGGGGCCACGTCTGCGGTGCCCTCGAGCAGCGGGACGAGGAACCGTTCCTCGCGTTCGATGTGCGCACGAAGGAGCGCTTCCAACCCGAACAGATGACCCCGCAGCTCGACGGCCCGGTCATGGCTGGGCTCGCGATTCATCGCCTCGCGATCGGACTCGACCTTTGTTGCTATCTCCTGGATCTGCTGATGCTCGAAGGTCATGAGCTTGGTCGCCCACGGCGTGCCGGCTCGACGGTCGATCGCCGGATAGAGCCAGGCGTCTTCCCACGCCGCATGCGGCTCGAGAATCGCATGGACCCAGTCGATGACATCCAGGAGAGCGATCGAGAGGTCCGGAGCCGTGATGCTGCCGACGACGCGTGCAACATCGTGGATCCGGTCGATCCCGGGCGCGAGATCCCGGTGCTCGTGCTCCGCGAATGCGTGCTCAGCGGTCGTGCCGCCCAGGAACCCGGCCATCTCGTTCTCTTCCGATCTGTCGGCCCGTGCCTCTGTCCGGGCCTCCAGGCTGACTGTCGTCGCTGGAGCCGCCGTTGCATAGGGCCATCGGTCACGTCAATGCCTGCACGATGGCCTGCCCACATCCCACTTGGGGCCGATCGGCTCTGGGGACCCGCACCACCGGCAACTATGCTGACCGGCCGACGGGAGGAGGAACGAGGTCGATGGGCGCGCTCTGGACCGACCTGTACGAGCTGAACATGGCGGCGAGCTACATCCGGCGAGGCATGGATGGCTCCGCGACGTTCAGCGCCTTCGTTCGTCATCTGCCGCCGGAGCGTGGCTACCTCGTTGTCGCCGGGCTCGCGGACTGCCTCACGTTCCTCGAGTCGTTCCACTTCGCGCCCGACGAGCTGGCGTACCTGCGGGACGTTCACGCGTTCGACGAGGCGACGCTGCAGGCCTTCGCCGGTCTGCGTTTCAGCGGCGAGGTCTGGGCAGTCCCCGAGGGCCGCATCGTCTTCGCCGACGAGCCCCTCCTCGAGGTCACGGCTCCGATCGCCGAAGGCCAACTCCTCGAGACGTACCTGCTCAACCAGGTGACGTTCCAGACGACGATCGCGTCGAAGGCCGCTCGCTGCGTCGTAGCCGCGAGAGGCCGTGACGTCGTCGACTTCTCGTTCCGCCGAACGCAGGGTCCCGAGGCGGCGATGAGCGTGGCCCGCGTCTCGGCGATCGTCGGCTTCGCGGGCACGAGCAACGTCGAGGCGGCGCGGCGCGGCGGCCTCCAGGCTATGGGCACGATGGCTCATTCGTACATCCAGGCCTTCCCCACCGAACGCGAAGCCTTCCGGGCGTTCGCCGAGGACTTTCCCGAGAGGACGACGTTTCTCGTGGATACGTTCGACACGCTCGACGGCGTCCGATCGGCGATCGACGTCGTCCGCGAGCTCGGCCTCGGACAGCGCGTCGGCATCCGGCTCGACAGCGGGAACCTCGGCGGCCTCGCCCGCGAGAGTCGCCGTCTCCTCGACGGCGCCGGCCTCACGAAGGCTCGGATCGTCGCCAGCGGCGGCCTCGACGAGTACGAGATCGCGGGGCTGATCACCGAGGAGGCGCCGATCGACGCGTTCGGCGTTGGCACTAGGATGGGCGTCTCGGCCGACGCACCCTATCTCGACAGCGTCTACAAGCTCGTCGTCTATGGCCAGCGGCCGGTGATGAAGCTCTCGCCGGCGAAGATCACCGCGCCGGGCGCGAAACAGGTGTTCCGCCGCGTCGATGGGCCGTTCGACGACGTCCTCGGTCTCCGCGATGAGCCGGTGCCCGCGGGTCGAGAGCCACTCCTCGTTCCCGTGATGCGTGACGGCCGACGCCTCGACCACGGTGACGACCTGCACTCCGCCCCCGAACGGTTCCGGTGCGACCTCGAGCGCCTGCCCGAGGCGGCTCGACGGATCGAGCGTCCGGATCACCCGCTCGCTCGCCGATCGGCGCGGCTCAGGGACCTGATCGCCCGGACTGAACGGAGCCTTGCCATCGAGTGACCGCGAACGGGCACGGGAAGGTTGGGAGAACGGGCCGACATGGAGCGTGCTGGCGACGGGTCACGGCGGGGAGCACGCGGACTCGGATCTTCCCCGTTGCCGAGACGGCTTGGGCGACGGGTACGCAGACCCGAGCCGGCCGAAGAGCTCGCCGAGAGCCCGGCCCAGGAACTCGGGAAGATCCCCTGCTGCGCGTCGATCGCGAACCGAAACGATCGGCTGCTGCAGGAGGTCGCATGTGGCGATCACGTAGTCCATGTGCCAACTCCTCGCGCGACACACCCCCCGGGCTGCTCGCGACTCCGGTCGCGCGACAAGAGCACGAAGCCGCGGAGGGTCCCTGCCCCAGGCACGGGACCCTCCGCCTCGAGTTCTTCTACCCTCGGGTCGCCAGCGAGCGGAACGTTTCAGGCGACCTCGACCTTGACGTGCTTCGGCTTCACCTCTTCGGTCTTCGGAAGCGTGAGCGTCAGCAGGCCGTCCTTGAACGACGCCGTCGCGGCCTCGCTCTTGATGGCCGTAGGGATCGAGAAGCTGCGGCTGAACGAGCCGTGGCTCAGCTCCTTGTGGACGTAGCCGGCTTCGGTCGTTTCCTTCTCCTCCTTCAAGGACCCGCTGATCGTGACGAGGTCGTCGCCGATGGTGACGTCGACGTCCTCCGGCTTCATGCCGGGCAACGCCATCTTGGCGACGATCGCCTCGGGCGTCGTGTATAGATCGAGCGCAGGCGCGGCCTCGCGCTCACCGTTGCCAAGCCACGTCGGCCGGAACCGTCTCTCGTCGAACAGCCGCTCCATCGTGTCCCGGAGCGACACGAGATCGGTGAACGGTGATGGACGTCGGATGAGTGTCATCTGGGCACCTCCTATCGGCGGACGGGTCGCGTGACCGCCCGGTCGGGGACATCGAACCGGCCCGTCCATCGTCTTAGTGTCCGTGCCTCGCCCGACTATTGGCGAGAGCCATCCGGACCCTCCGGCCCGGGCCGCTCGGACCGAATGCGCTTGCTGGAACCTGCGCTCGCCCGGTTCGGGCCGTTCGGCACTCGTCAACGCGCCCAATGGCCGGTGTGCTCGAACGTGAATCCGCGCGAAGCTCTGGGTTACGGACACGTTGCAGGAGGTCACGACCTATGAACGCAGGGACCACCCTTGACCGGCCATACCCGGGCCTCCTCGACTGGCTCGCGAGCCAGGACGTCGAGTACGAGATCCACGAACACGACCCAGCATTCACGGCCCGCGCCACCGCCACGGCCGAGGGGGTTGATCCGCGCACCTTCGCCAAAGTCGTCGGCGTCGTGACGCATGGCGGGCCCCATATCCTCATCGTTCTCGACGCCACGGACCAGCTCGACTTGCACAAGTCCCGCCGGGCCCTCGGTGCGGGCGACGTTCGACTGCTCACCGAGGCCGAGCTGACGACTCTCGCGCCCGGCTGCGAGGTTGGCGCCATCCCGGCTGTCGGCTCGCTGTTCGGGGTGGCGACGTACGCGGATTACGCCGTTCGGGATGACCCGGAGATCAGCTTCAACGCGGGCAGCCACCGCTTCAGCGCTCGCGTCGAGCGGGCGGCCTGGGAGCGCGCAGGCGGCGTCATCTACGCCGATTTCGCAGTGGACGGCGATACCGGGCCCGCCTGGGCACACTCGTGACGACGGGCCTCCGCAGGGACAGGAAGGCGGGAAATGACGTGACGCAACCCAGCACCCTCGTGTGGATCGATGCGCGGGAGGCCGTCATCGTCCGCTGGCAGCACGACCGGCCTCGACTCGAGCGGGTGGAGTCCGAGGTGCCGGCCCACCACCGGTCCACCGGCCATGTCCGGCACGATCCCGGCGTCCGCCACGGCGGCGGTGGGCCGCCGCAGACCGCCGGCGAGCCGCACCGCCTCGAGCACCTCGATCGATTTGTCGAACAGATCGCGAATCGCCTGCCTCCGGGCGACGACCTGCTCATCCTCGGTCCCGGTACCGTGCGCGAACGCCTGGAACGACTCGTCCGGGAGTCGGGGGAGCACCACGAGCCGTCCCGCGGCATCAGCTGCGAACCGTCCTCGCGGCTCACCGATCGCCAGCTCATCGCGCGACTCCGCCATTTCGCGGGCGCGGATACGCGCCGGCGGACGGTCGGAGGATACCGCTGGAGCGAGCCGCTGCCCCACCGCCCATCGGGCCAGGCCCAACTG
>JANMPL010000356.1:0-2135 GCA_031369845.1 Chloroflexota bacterium | reverse complement strand
GGCATCCTCGCCCGGCCGGCCCTCGTCCTGGCCGTCGGGCTTGGGCTCTCGCTCGTCGGGTACCTAGTTGCTGCGCTTTTCCCATTGAGCGACATGCTCGCCCCGTGGGCGCAGCTATCGCCGTGGGACTGGGCCCTCGGAGGTGACCCTCTGGTCAATCCCGCCGAGCTATGGCGGTATGCCGCGCT
Organism: Chloroflexota bacterium; assembly: GCA_031369845.1. Taxonomy (GTDB): domain Bacteria; phylum Chloroflexota; class Limnocylindria; order Limnocylindrales; family CSP1-4; genus CF-46. The sequence continues at coordinate 1,947 of JANMPL010000356.1, read as the reverse complement.
GGCTGTGCCGTCACTCGCCCTAGCGGTCGTCGGGATCGCCGCGTTCGAGCGCCGGGACATCCGATCGGCATAGGCGTGGACACATCCCTGCGGAAACCGGTTGGCCGCCCGATGGCGACTCGCTCGTCAGGTTTGCCTCTACACGCACTCGTCCAGATCGAACGTGGTCAGGATTAGCGTCCCTTGTGATAGCGGAGAGATCGAAAGTGGCTGGAGGGGCAGTGGCTGGAGGGGCAGTGGCGGGAGCGGTGGCTGCGGCCGTCTGGGTAGCCGCCGAGCCACTCGGACAGCGAGCCTTCCGAACGCCGTATTCAATCGTGCGCCTCCTCGGCGCCCTGCTCACCGCCCGAGCGCCCTGGCGTCGGGTCGGCATCGCTGCGCATCTCACGAACGGCGCATTCTTCGGAGCGATCTTCGGCCGGATGGGCGGTGGCGGCTGGCGGCAGGGTCTTGTACTCGCGGAGGTTGAGAATCTCGTCCTCTGGCCGGCGATGGCTATCGTTGATCGGATCCATCCCGATCGGCGAAGTGGTTCGTGGCCGCCTCTCATGTGGAGCCCGCGTGTCTTCGCCTTGGAGGCGACGATGCACGCGCTCTTCGGTGTAGTGCTCGGCCTCCTGCATCCTGCTGCCCGGGACAGGAATCGGCTCGACGCACCCTGTCGGATCTGACTAGTCGGCATGTATTGCTCGGTAGCGGCGGATGACAAGCAACGCGACCCATGCGTAGACAGCAGGTGTACCGTGATGACGCAGGGCCCCCGCTCCGCACGTCGACGGCGATCCCTGATGGGGATTGGCTAGATCGCGCCAACGGGGGTCTCTGCGGTGCCCCCACCAATGGCTGAGAAAATCTCTGATCGACGAGCGGGCGGCCGGTGCGCACGGTCCGCCTCGTGAGCGGCTGGGCACGTCCGTGAGTGACTCCGGAGACGTTCGCGCCCGGCGGCGGGCTGGTGGCGCCAGCGCCGACACGATGCTCACCCCCGAAGACGAGGAGCTCCGGGCGTGGCTCGTCGACGCCGGTGAGGCCGCACGCCAGTTCCTCGACGTGCGCGCGGGAGAAACTCTGACGGACCCGATCGACCTCGAGATGCGCGGCCATTGCGAAGCGGTCGTCGCCTTCGACGACGGTCTGCGCCCCGAGATGACGATGGCGGAGCTGGCCGATCACTTCGATGAGATCCAGCGACTCGCTGAGGCGAGGGCCGACGCCACCCTCAATGGGATGCGCGAACGCGTCGACGAGGCCGTCGCGCCGAAAGGCCCGCCTTGCTGAGCGGGCTGGGTAACGCCGGCACCCGGCACCGCATATCTGCGGAGGCCCTCCGTCCGAACCCCATTTCACTCATGGTGCATGGCGCCGTGGTGCCGGCGAAGCCCAGTCATTGGTGTTAGACCCGTGCCGGAGGTTGCCTAGAGCGACATACTCGGGCCGAACGATTGGCTCTGAGGCCGTGTATGAGTTCCCGAGACTTAACAGGACCGATGCGCAGGCCACGCAGCGCACTATGGTGGCGGAGCTTTGCCAGCTCGTACTCCAGGAGTCCACTCCGTGAGGCAGCGACCTGTGCTGATCATCAACCCGCGCGACGACATCGCCTTCGGGGATCACGTGCACGCCCTCGTCGCCAGCGGGGCGGAGACGACGAGTGCGTTGGAAGCTGCTCTCCAGGCGCACTACCCCGGCGCGTCCGTTCACAAACGCGAGATCAGCGCTGAGGCCCATGTAGTGTGGTACGTGTACCGCGACGGACGTTGGATCCGGCCAGGCGGTGCCGAACGAGGCGCAGGCTGATGGCAGATTTGGATGAGGATCTCCACGCGACGGCCGAGGATATCGCCGCAGACGCCACTCGGCTGGCGGAGATCGAGCAAGAGAAGGCCGACATCCCCGCTGACGACCCGCGAATGGTCGAGCTGAGTGCCGAGGGCGAGCCGGAGTCGT
>JANMPL010000347.1:0-12062 GCA_031369845.1 Chloroflexota bacterium | reverse complement strand
GCCTTGAGCACGACCTGGACCGTGCTCCACGAGATGTGAAGAGCTGATGTCTGAGAGCATCGCCTATACTCCCCCTCGCGCCGACATAGCTCAGCGGTAGAGCAGCTGTTTCGTAAACAGCAGGTCCGCAGTTCGAATCTGCGTGTCGGCTCCGTCCCCATCTCTCGCACGAAATCGGCCCGCCTGCCGCGAATCCCGTCGTCCGCTTTGCCACAACGCTCGAAGACCTGCTAACTAGACCGCTTATCGGGGGCGTCAGATGCGTCCTCCGCCTTACCGGTTGTGGCGGCTTACCCCGGGGCGTTCTCGAGCACGTACAGTGCCTCGCGTGAGCCGCACGTGAAGTAGCCGGTTCGTTTGGTGAACTCCTGATCGATCCTGGTTCCGTCGCGGGCGACCTCTTCGCCGCGCGAACCCCGGATCACCTGCGTGTCCCCGCCCATCGCGGTGAAGGCGGCCGGCCAGTAGACGGCGAGCCGCGTTCCGGGCGGCAGCGGCTCGACCGGCAGCGTGCCGGGGCTTCCCGACGGCAGCGCGTCGACTTCGGCCCACACGTCGACGTTCACGATGTCCTTCGTGCCATCCCAGGCCGGGTTGACGATTTCCAGGTAGACCTCGGACTCGGGGTCGATGTGGATGGTGACCGACCGATAGCCCGGATCCATGGCGTCGCAACCGAGATTGTCTGGGGCTCGCTGCAGCACGATCCCCACCGCCGACGCAGCGGGAGCGGATGGGCTGACCTCGACCGACGGACTGGGTGCGGCCGACGGTGCGTTCACCGCGCCGCCGATAGCTGGTTGATTCCGTTGGCTGAGGAGGAGCACGCCGCCGATGACGACGACGATGACCGCCGCCGCACCGGCGGCAAGGGGGACACGGTTCATGTTAATGGACCTCCAGATGGACAATCGAAGTGGGCGCCGCACTCGCCGCGTCGTCTCCGCGGCCCGACAGTAGGCCCGCAGTTCGAATCTGCGTATCGGCTCCAGCTGTCATTCCCGTTCTGAGATCGCCCGTTCGGGTTGCGAATCTCGTCCGTGCGGTCTGCCACAGCGCTGAAGACCTCCTAACTGAGCTAATTCCAGTACGCCTAACGCGTGGTCCGGACCCTCCCGAAACGTCGGCACGGCGCCGGGCACCAGGTCGGCCGGCCACATGACGCGGGATCGCGGGTCCGGGACCGGAGCCGAGGTGGTCGTAGCCTAGATGCCGATCTCGATGCGCCCGTTCCACAGTTTGTAATGCGAGCGGTACGTCTCCTTGTGGAGGAGGTGGCCGGCGCGAGCACGGACGATGCGCGTGACCGAGACGTCCATTCCGTTCGACGGGTACTCGGTCTGCTTGCGAACGCCCTTCGGCAGCGTGGTCACGGAATCCGTCATTGTCGTGGCCCTCCGCACGTTCGCGACGATCGGCTTACCAATGCTCACCTGTCGGCCATCGGGCACGCCCCAGATCTCGTACCGGACCCATCCGCGACCCCCGGATCCCACGATCTTGTAGCCGCGGATAAGGATCGGGTGGTCCATGTCGTTGGTGAACGTCATCGTCGTGGTGCTGCCGCCCTTGATCGTCACGGTCGCGTCGAGGCCGAGGGGGTAGCGGTCGATGTAGTAGCTGTGGTTGGTTCGCGCGCCCATCTCGAGACCGGCCTGGAGCGCGGCGTTGAACAGCGTCGTCGAGCTCGAGCACATCCCGCCGCCGATGGCGCCCGTCGGGTCGGTATGGTCACCGTTGATGACCCCACCTGAGCCGAACCCCCGCGCTCTCGTGATCGGGCCCACGGCCCTGAACCACTCGAAGCTCTGCCCTGGCTCGAGGACCGTCCCGTTGATGTACCGCGCCGGGAGCCAGATGTTCGCGCCCCAGTAGTTGCGCTCGCTGATCGGGAACCGTGTCTTCCACGACGAAAGGCGGACCATCAGGGGCGCGACCTTCTGCGCCTCCTCGGTCGTCAACTTCGGGGCGACCGCGACAACCGCCGCGGGGACCGGTGCGGGCGGCGCGCCCTGGGCCCGTCCCGTAAGCGTCCTGGCGATAATGGCCGCCGTGCCTGCGGCGTCGAGTCGCTGTCCGTCCTTGCTCGCGGTCACGACGACAGTCGCGCCGTCCTTGCCGACCAGGAAACTGGCTGAGACGGGCTCCCGCAAGACAGTCTCCGCGATGTATTCGAGGGCTGCGGGGATGGCCGAGTCGTGGACCACCGTGGCGACGGATCGGTCGACGGAGCGCTCGAAGCTCACCCAGCCTTGGACGGTCGTGGCGGGGATCGTCCACGTCTTGGAGCCGTGGGTCACGACGACGTCGGCGATGATCCGCTCGGCGGCCGCCTTGGCCGCAAGGACGACCGCATCGCCGTGGGCCGGCGGTGCCGCGATCGCCGCGGCGTCGACCACGACCTCGGACGGGGCGTCGGGCCGGCGGACGGCATCGAGGGCGGCCGCCTGGGCGGTCGACGCGTCGAACCTCCGTCCGGGGCGAGCCGGGGTCGTCACGATGCCGTTGGTATCGATCGCAATCGTCGCGTCGATCGGCTCGCGTTCGAGCCGCGCGAGGGCGCCAATGACGCCGGAGGCGAGTGCCGCCTCGTCGAACGTGACCCGCGGTCCGAGTTCGAGGCCCCGGAGCGCGATCCCCGGCTCAGCGAACGCGCGCTCGAGCGGGGTCCCGGTCCGGCCGGCATCCATCGCGGCGTCGATCATTGCATCGACATCCGGTCGCCGCGAGAACGCGCGGTAGGCGATTGAGACATCGCCCGCGTCCGTGCGAATCACGACCTGGCCGTCGCCGTATGCGCTGTAGCCGGAGGCGAGCGCGGTGGCCGCCTGCTGCCGGTCTAGTCCCGACAGGTCCACGTTGCCGACGCGAACGCCGGGCAGGATCCGGCCGTCATGGCTCACGTCGTACGCCAGCACGGCCAGGCCCGCCAGGCCGAGAGTGGTGAAGACGCTCAGCACGAAGGCGCCGACGAAGCGGCGCAGGTCGCTCGGCCGGCGAGCGACCGACGTGTTGGCCGGCGGCGGAAGCAGGTCACTGGCTATGGTCATGGTCAGGGCATCCTCGACGCCGCCTCGGCGGCCCCACACGGGCAGTCCCCGCGGCATCAGTAACGACGCGGAGAGCCCACCGCGCGTTACAACTGGCTCGACGAAACGTCGTGGTCGAGCGCAATGCTGGCGAATCGTGCTGCCGAGTCCAGACCGGATGATCAGGGACTCGGGTGTTCAGCCAAGCGGGCGCCGCTTGGGTGGCGGCCTCGCCGGCCGCACTCCGGCGACACTGCCGCCAGGCGCTAGGTAGGGCGGCGTGGCCGGCTCGGTAGGTGACGGTTGCAGGGCGAATACCCTCGACATGAGCTGTCCTCTGGATCGGTTGTGCGACCCGGGGGACCGTGTAACCCTGCTTGTGTTTTTGCATGAATCGACTGGCGCCGATCATGGGCGACTCCTAGGGCGAGGCAACCGCCTTGACCCTGTAACAATCCGCCGAGTTGTTCGTGACACGGACGTGACCGACCTACCCGAGTCGACGGCCCCCGACGACGCGCAGCCTGCCCTGGAGCGGCTGCGACGCGGTGCCCACCCGGATGAGCTCGCGCTGACCGCCCTCTACGAGGTCCATCGCGCCGAGCTGCTGGCCTTCCTGCTCCGCATGACCCGCGACCGCGAGGCGGCCGAGGACCTCCTCCAGGAGACGTTCATCCGCCTCATCAAGGAGGTCCGCGCCGGGCGCCTGCCCGACACGGTCCGGCCCTGGCTCTACCGGGTAGCGGCCAATGCGGCCATTAGTCGCTCCCGCCACGGAGCGGTCTGGAACCGCCTGTTGCCGCGCCTCGTGGACCGCCGCGAGCCTGTGCGGCCGGAGAGCGAGCTCCTGCGCGCCGAGCGGGAGACAGAGCTGCACACCGCGCTGGCCGAGCTGCCGCCCGACGGGCGGGCGGCCCTGCTGCTCGCCGCGCAGGGCTTCGACGGCCACGAGATCGCCGCCACGATCGGGCGCACCGAGGGCGCCACTCGCACGCTCCTGTGCCGCTCGCGCGTCCGGCTGCGCCTCGTCATCGAAGCCGCGGAGGGTCGGGCATGAACCGCCAGGAACTTCAGGATCCCCGGCGCCACGAGCGCAGCCTCGAGCTGGCCGCCACGGCCGTCGACTTCGAGCTGACGAGCGCCGAGAGGGGCGAGCTCGAGGCGCACCTCGCCGCCTGCCCGGCCTGCGCCCGGCGGACCGCCGCCCTGCGCGCCGACGCGTCGACGCTCGGTCGGCCGCTCACGCTGCTACCGTCGCGCCGCGTGGACGACGCGGTCTACGCCGCCATCGCCCGACAGCCTGCTCGACCCGAGCGCCTCATGCTCGTGGCCGCGGCCGCCCTCCTCCTCGTGGCCCTCCTTGGGGCGGTGGCCGTGGGCGCATACCTCCTGCGCACCTGGCAAACCCTGCCGACGACCGTCGTGCCCTCGCCCACGGCGCCGGTGGCCGTGGTCAGTCCGGGGCCGGACGCCTCGCCCGCGGTCGTGGGCGAGACGTGGGAAACGCTCGCGATCCCGGCGTCGGACGTCGGCAGCGGTTCGATCGGGCTCATGAAGGCCGTCGCCGTCACCGAGTCGGGGTTCGTCGCAGTCGGAGGCCCGGTCTGTGTCCCCCAAAACGACCCGACGACGTGTCACGGTTCGGTCTGGACCGCGGCCGCTGGCGAGGGCTGGACCCGTGCCCCCGATCAGCTGGGCCTCGAGCTGGGTCTCGACTCCCCGAACAGCCGTCCTCCGACAGGGATCTTCGACGTGGCCGCGGGGCCGGTCGGACTCGTGGCCATCGGTTATCCGTATGACGGGCGTGGACCGGGCATCTGGCGTTCGCTGGATGGGCGAACGTGGGAGCGCGTCCAGGTCGATTTCGGGTCGTCCTCCGTCGAGACGTCCTCCTACCGCATCGCCGCCGTCGCCGCGGGCTCAGGCGGTTACGTCATCGGCGGCTATGTCATTGACAACGCAGTGCCCAATGACACCGCCACCTACCCGGCCCGCGCCGCGGCGTGGATGTCGCCGGACGGCGTCACCTGGACGCGCGCGGTGGACAACGCAGACATGGACGTCGGGCTATGCATTGACACGGGTGAGGACCCGGGTTGCGGTGGCATGCGCGCCGTCGCCACGACCGACACCGGGTTCGTGGCCGTCGGACATCGCCGGACCCCGGGCAGCGACGTAGTCCGGCCCGCCGCCTGGACGTCTCCAGACGGTCTGACCTGGACCCGGTCGGACGCCGGCCTGGACTTCGCTGGGACCCTCTCCGCCGTGGCGGTTGGATCGCCCGGCATCGTCGCGACCGGCTCCGGCGTCGATGCCCTTTCGACCGATGGTGCCACCTGGACGTTCGTGCCGGTCGCCGGGACCCCTTCGGACGAAAGCCGGCTCGCATCGGATGGGGGCGTTGTCCTCGGCGTAGGGTGGAACTACGGCGACGCGAGGTTCGAGGTCTGGCGCAGTTCGGACGGGCTGACCCGTGAGCCCATCGAGACGTTGTCCATCCCGAGCGATGTCCAAACCTTCAGTTCCGCCGACATCGCCGTCCTCGGGGATCGGGCGGTGATCGTTGCCTGGGTCGATCTGGATACCCCGCGCGACTCGGGACCCCCGCCCATTCCGCCGATGAACCTGTCCTTCCAGAGCCCCTGACTTGCGACCGGGCGCCCGACCCGAGCGCCCACTCTGGATCAGGAGCCACCCGCGCGTTGACGGCGTCCCCGCTATTCCGATGGGCTTCCGCGTGTAGGATGTGATCATCACAGGCGCACCTTCGGGCGTCAGGAACAGGGGGCACGGAACCGCGAAACGAAGACCTGCTAACTGGACGGCCTACGCTCGGCACTCCACGCTCATGCCACAACGCTTACGCCGATCTACTTCGTAAACAGCAGGTCCGCAGTTCGAATCTGCGTGTCGGCTCCACTCCCTTTCCCGTTCAGATTCGTTGCTTCAGCCTGCGAATCTCGGTGCGAACGAGTGCCACAACGCTGAAGACCTGCTAACTGAGCGATGTCCTGGGCGCGCCGCGCGCGCGAGCCCCAGCAGAGGTCGGCGCCGCGTCAGGTCTCCGACGCCGCGCCAGCTGCCGACAGTTTGGTCCTTGTCTCGATCCAGCGAGCGAGGTCGCGCATCGCGCCCTCGGATGGTGAGTCGGGCTCGGCGGAGTAGGTGAGCAGCGATAGCCCCGGGTCGGAGGGCAGATCGAGCATCTCGAAGGCGAGCGTCAGGTCGCCGACGAGTGGATGGTGCATCTGCTTGGTGGCTGTGCGATGGAAACCGACGTCGTGCGCCGCCCATCGCACCCGGAACTCGTCGCTCCGGGTCGAAAGCTGCCCGACCAGGTCGGACAGACCGCGGTCGTAGGGATTCCGGCCGGCCTCCGCCCGCAGTACGGCGACGGTGTCATCGGCCGCCTTCTCCCAGTCCCGGTAGAACGTCCTCGCTCGTGGGTCGAGGAAGGCGAAACGCGCGAAGTTCGCCGGCCGCGCGGGATCGCGGAAGACGTCCGAGAACAGCGCCTCGGCCAGATCGTTCACGTAGAGGATGTCGAGCCGACCGTTCGTCACACAGGCCGGGAACGGGCCCATCACATCGACGATCCGGGCGATGCTCGGGCGCACGCGCTGCGGGGTCGACGTCCGGCGGGGCGTGCCCTCCGGGTTCGAGGCGCGGATTAGATCGGCTAGATGGGCGCGCTCGGCCTCGTCGAGCTGGAGTGCGCTGCTGATGCCGTCCAGCACCTCCTCGGAGACGCCCCGCGCGACCCCCCGCTCGAGGCGGGTGTACCACTCCACGCTGATCCCGGCGCGGAGGGCGACCTCCTCGCGCCGCAGCCCGGGCACCCGCCGCTTGCGACCGTACCTCGGCACGCCGGCGCGTTCCGGGGACAGCTTCGCCCGGCGCGTCGTCAGGAACTCTCGGATCTCGTCTGAACTGCTCATGTCACGCCCACCCTACGCCTCTCCTGCGCCGATAGGGAGGCATCGGCAATACCCCGATAACGCGTGCCTTCCTGACGGGAATGGCGGGTGGTTGGATGGCTCCGACAGGAAGACCAACCACCTGGTGAAGAGGAGATCCCGATGACCGACAAGAAGGTCTGGTTCATCACCGGTGCCGGGCGCGGAATGGGCGTCGACATCGCCAAGGCCGCGCTGGCTGCGGGAAACGCCGTTGTCGCGACCGGCCGCAACCCCGAGGCGGTCGCCAAGGCCATCGGCGAATCCGACGACCTGCTCGCGGTCAAGCTCGACGTCACCAGCGACGCCGAGACGCAGGCCGCCGTCCAGGCCGCCGTCGATCGCTTCGGACGCATCGACGTCCTCGTCAACAACGCCGGCAACTTCAACGCCGGTTTCTTCGAAGAGCTCACGCCAGAGCAGATGGAGAGCCAGCTCGCGACTACGCTCGTCGGTCCGATGAACGTCACCCGCGCCGTCCTGCCGGTCATGCGCCGGCAACGCTCGGGCCACGTGATCACGATCTCGTCGAGCGCGGGCCTCACCGGCTTCGAATTCGGGACGGCCTACGCGGCGTCCAAGTTCGGTGTCGAGGGCTGGATGGCGTCGCTCGGGCCCGAGATCTTGCCGTTCGGCATCCACACCACCATCGTCAATCCCGGCTTCTTCCGGACCGAGCTGCTGACGCCGGAGTCCACGGACTTCGCAGAGACGGCAATCGACGACTACGCCGAGCGGCGCGTTGCCCAGATCGACTTCTGGACCGCCCAGAACGGCCAGCAACCGGGCGACCCGGCCAAGCTCGCCCAGGCGCTCGTGACGATCGCCAGCGAAGAGCCACCGCGACGCCGCTTCATCGCCGGCGCCGACGCGATCGCGACCGCCGAGCAGAAGGTCGCCGAGCTGCAGGGCGACATCGACCTGAACCGCGAGCGGTTCGTCTCGCTCGACGTGACAGAGGCCTGACGATGGCGGGCACTCGACCTGACCGCACCATGCGTGCAGCGATCATCGAAGCACCCGGCGAGATCACGGTCGGGGACCGCCCTACCCCGTCGTCGCCGAGCCTACCGATGCCGTCGTTCGCGTCGTGCTGACGTGCGTCTGCGGCGGCGACCTCTGGCAATACCGGGGCGAGTCGGCGTTCGAGCCGGGCCCGATCGGCCACGAGTTCGTCGGCGTGGTCGAGGACGTCGGCAGCGATGTCCGCGATATCGCCACGGGCGATCTGGTCATCGCGCCGACCGCGTACTGCGACGGCACGTGCCCCAACTGCCTCGCCGGCATTGCGAATGCCTGCATCGCGGGTGGCTTCTGGGCGGTCGGTGGCATCGACGGGGGCCAGGGCGAGGCGGTCCGCGTGCCCTTCGCCGACGCCCCCGGACGCGAACGGGCCACGGGCCCTATCGCCCTACCAGAAAAGGAGACGCATCGATGATCTCGTGGACGAGCGAGGAGCTCGAGTCATTCGGCGACGCCGAGGAGCTTGCCATCGCGTCGGGCCGGCCCGACGGCAGCCTCCGACCCGTCGTGACGATCTGGGTCGTGCGCTCGAGCGGCGACCTTTACGTGAGGTCCGTCAAGGGGGCGGTCCGGCACGTGGTTCCGGAGAGCGCTGGCGGCCGGCGAGGGCCGGATCCGAGCCGGCGGGGTCGAGCGGGACGTCGCCTTCGAGGAAGCCGCCGCCGAGGTCCACGCCGCCGTGACCACGGCCTACCACGAGAAGTACGACCGCTACGGCCCGAGCATCGTCGGCACGGTGGTGACAGCGGAATCCGCCACGACCACGCTGCGGCTCGTGCCAATGTAGGCGAGCCGCGCCGGCGCCTCACCGCGTGGACCCACACCAACGGCGCGGCGGATGTCGGCGATGCCCTCAGGTACGATGTCGGCGACCATCGCGTAATACCTCGGAGGCCGGACCGCAAGACCTCGACGAGCTCGAAAACGAAGACCTGCTAACTGAGCGCCCTACGCTGGCGATTCCACGCTTGGGCCACAACGCATGGCCCATCTAGTTCGTAAACAGCAGGTCCGCAGTTCGAATCTGCGTGTCGGCTGGAGCTTCCTTTCCCGTTCAGAATCGCCGGTTCGGGCTGCGAATCTCGTCGCCGACGTCTGCCCCAACGCTGAACACCAGCTAACTAACCGGCGTCAGTGTCACCTGCGTCTGCCCACCGCCCTCCGCGTTCATCGTCCACAGGGTCACTTCGTCGATCTATGTCACGGCGAAGCGGCAGTAGTCAGGCTGCGCCCGTGACCCCCAGAGATCCGGACCGCGGGGGCCTCATCCCCCGGGGCTCCTGCCCCAGTGGGCGTGGTTCTCCCCCAACGCCGTAAGCGTGAGGACATGCAGGTCGCTGCCGTCACGGTTCATCACGAAGAAGTCCGCGAACCCGCCCGTCGACGGATTGTGCGAGAAGAGGATCTTCGTCCCGTCGGGGGACCACGATGGATGGTACGTGCCTTGGCCACCGTCCGGGTACGTGCTGAGACCTTTCGTCAGCTGGGCGAGGCCGGTCCCGTCCGGGTGGATCGTGTAGATGTTCTGGTCGCCGCCGGGTTCGGCCGGCGAATTGAATGCGATCAGGCTGCCATCGGGCGACCAGTCGGGATCGTTCGCGTCTAGCTTCCCCGGCGTCACCTGACGAAGACCCTTGCCGTCGATGGCGACCGTGAAGATCGCCGACAGCTCGGGCGTCTCGGACGTAATCCGCGCGAAGGCAAGGTGCTTCCCGTCCGGTGACCAGCCTGCGTTATGGTCCACCGCATGCGACGACGGCGTCGTCCTCGTGATGCGGCGGGCGTCCGTTCCGTCGGCGTTGATGGTCCAGATGCCATTTTCGACGAAGGTTCCGGCCTTGTCGAAGCAGAACCTCGCATATGCGATACGGCGGCCATCCGGTGACCACGCGTCGCCTTCCGGGCCGGCATCGCACAGTTTCGCGCGGCCGCCGGTGTCGATCTCGTGGAGACCCGACCCGTCGACCTTCATCACCATGATCGCTCCGATGAGGCTGGGATCGGCGATCCACGCTTCAAGAGAGTCGGTGTACTGCCGGTAGAAGACCACCATCTTGCCATCCGGAGAGAGCGATACCGCGCTATCGGTGAAGTCGTCCGAGACCAGCTTCCGGACATTGGATCCGTCGGCGTCCTCGATCCAGATCTGGGTGTGCAGGAAATTGTCCCCGACATCGTCGAACACGATCTGGCCGTCCAGCTTCGGCGCGACGGAGGCGCTGGCAATCGGGGCGATCGAGGGCGGAACGGCCATGGCAACCGCAGTCGCCGTTGGGGTTGCCGCCGGGGATGGAGCGGTCGAGGCGCGGGACGAGCTGCCGGCGCACGCGGTCACCAGGAGAGCCACGGCAACAACGGGCAGGCGCGTAGCGATGGACTGCATCGGAGACTCCTTTGAAAGCACAGGGGAAGGATCGTTTGGCTTGCGGGCAACCAGGGTGATCAGGGCGAGAACACGAAGCTGTTCACGATGGGCGTCGCTGCAGCGACGAGCCCAGCGCGGTCGACCCCGTCGACGTCATCGACGACGACCATCACCGTGTCGCCTGAGGGCGTATCGAGGAGATAGATCACGGCCGTCTCCGGACCGACGATCCCGAAGTCATACCAATCCGGCCCACCGGGCTTGGCGGCCGGGGTGTCGCTCAGGAACAAGCTCTCGCACCGAGGCTCGCCGTGGTCGGTGGTGCAACGATCAGGACTGACGCGCGGGCTCCCTGGAAGGGCAATGTCCAGGCGATAGCCCTTTCCACCGCCGATGGTGACGGTCGTGAGCGGCGACGCATCGAGGTCCGCGTGCCCGCTCAGCCACTGGGCCAGGTCGCGAGCCTTCGTGCCAATCCCCTTCAGGGCCGTCCGGGAGGTCGCCGACGCCGCGACCGGCCGGCGGTAGACGTAGATGCCATCGCGGAACGTGGTCCCGTCCGGGTAGCGGTACTGCCCACCCGCCGCGTCGAGGAGAACGAGCATCGCGTTGACGTCTAGGTCGTTCGCCCAGCCAGCCGGCACCGAGTAGCTGAGCTCGGGCCGGAACCCGTTCGTCGTGTAGGTGCCCGGCTCGAGGGAGCCGCGGCAGGTCCCGGCTCCTTGCCCGCACAGGTAGGGCGACGGGCTCGGCGACGGACTGGGGCTCGAAGAAGGGGATGCCGTCGCGGGGGAGCCGATCGAGGGCGCCGGGGCGACCAGGGACAGCCGCGCGACCGCGAACATGGCGACGGCCGCCACCCCGATCGCAGCCGCGGCGCGGCCGCGGGCGGCGGCAGAACTGGACAGGCGCCAGCCGTCCCTGATGAGCCAGCCGGGCCGCTGCCGCGTCGCATCGACCCGGGCGAGGCTGCGCTCGAGGAGGCCATCGGGCGGGGTCGACGTCGCCCGCTCCTCGAGCCAGGCACCAAGCTGCCGATCGAGATCGTGGGTTGCGGTCATCGGACGGTCTCCATGGCCAGGCGGTCGGCGCTCCGGGCGTCGGCCTCGAGTTCCGAGCGGAGGGCGGCCGTCGCACGGCTGAGGCGCGACTTGATCGTCCCGGTCGGGACGGCCAGCGCCGCGGCGGCCTCGTCGTCGGAGAAGCCGAGGTAGTGGCGCAGGACGAGGACGGCGCGGTGTTCCGGCCGGAGCCGGCGGAAGCCCCGCTCGATGGCATCGCGATCTTCCACGTCGGCGGCCGCATCCGGCGTCGTCGCGACCTGGCGAACCTGGACCATTCGCGGCGACCGCCGTCGCTCGCGGTTCGCCTCGCGATAGACGGACCGGACGAGGATCCGATGGAGCCAGGCGTCAAAGCCGTCGGGATCGCGCAACCCCTTCAGGTCGCGCCAGGCGAGGACGAGCGTCTCCTGGACCGCGTCATCGGCCAGGTCGCGGTCGCGGAGCATCAGCTGGGCGATGTTGAAGAGCCGGCCGATCGAGCCGGCGGCGAGCGTCGCGAACGCGTCCCGATCGCCCCCTCGCGCTCGTTCGACCAACTCTCGCTGCACCAATCACCCCTCGTTCCCGGCAGGATGCGCCGGTTGTTGCACTAGAGGGAGTGCGTGCGCTCGTTTCGTTCCATCTT